>JAIXOS010000302.1 GCA_027486695.1 Chitinophagaceae bacterium
ATAATTATTGTACATAGGGCCGGCATACTCAATCTTTTCTTTGTACGCAATAGCCCTAGCCGCTATTGCCAATCTTGCACCCACAGGCTGTTTGTAAGGAGGATGAATATACACTGAGTCACCACAGTCAATAGTGGATACCATAGCGGTGTTGGATACTTTAGACAATGTAAACAACTGTGCTTCTCTTATCCTTGGAGTCATGCCTACCCATGGTGCAACCATTACATATAAAAATGGAAACTGTCCTTGACCAAAGTTGGTTCGCCAAGCATTTATCATTATTGGGAACAATCGTTTATACTGTTCTGCTTTATCTCTATCTGCTTCTCCTTGATACCAAATGACACCTTTGATGGCAAAGGGTATTAATGGATGAATCATTGAATTATATAATCCTCCGGCTCCGCCTAATGGGTTAGCTGGAGGCATTGGTTTTTTAGGAATGGGCTTATTGGCCTGTGATGCCGCTAACGTGTCGGCCACCCACTGCGCTAATTTTGCTTTTTCTTCCTCTTTGTACTTGGCACGTGCTAGTGGATATTCTTTTACAGCTTGATAGTAGGCATCAACAATTTTTTTCAATCCCGTATCAGCTGCTAAAACATCGCGTGGAGTCCATCTTTCTGCGGGAGTACCTCCCCATGCTGTAAATAATAAGCCAATAGGAACTTGTAAACGGTTGTACAAGTCCTTTGCAAAAAAGTAACCTACAGCCGAAAAATTTTTTGCTGTAGTAGTATCGCAAACCTGCCATACAGAATTTGCATCCCGAACCAATGTATCTGAAGCCCTACCTTTACGAATAAAGTATTGACGTATAGAGGGATAATTGGCATTGGCAATTTCCTCCTTTGCATTGGTAATAGGCAAGGGCCAAAAGCCACCCAATGCCATCTCCATGTTACTTTGTCCACTACAAATCCAGACTTCCCCCACCAAAACATTGTTAATTTCTACAAGATTATCGCCTTGAATCAACATTTTTTGAGGCACCGAATTGGCTTTCATAGGTCGTAAACTTACTTGCCACACACCTTCCTTGGCAATAGTGGACACCTTTTGTCCTGCAAAACTTACAGTAATTTTTTCACCTTCAGACGCTTTCCCCCATATTGGCACTTTTACACCCTGTTGTAGCACCATATTATTTGAAAATAAAGTATTTGGAACAACATTTGCCTGCACTTTCAAGTTGACAATAATTACTATTGCACAACCTAACAAATATTTGAAACTCATTTTTTTCATAATTACCTTTTTTATTCTATAAATTATTAAGAATGAAGTTGTTTAAACTTTTGAATTGGATACCCAATAGAGGTTTACAATAGAAAAAGCATTCGACTTAGATACTAGCAATAATGGCAAAACTATACGAAGGTAAAATCAAATCATTGAATTTACAACCTATACGTGTGGAATGCCCCTTTCGCCATACAGATACCGAAAAAGGAAAAAGGTGGTTGAATTGACAAAAAAATGAAAAAAACGAACAATCCATACTGCTCGCAGGCCTTTTTGTACCTATGCCGGTAGCCATTACCAATAATGCTTCTCTATGATTGTTTTCCAAACTTTCTGCTACTTTTCTAATTGCTTGATGTTGATAATATTTATCGGTTATACTGTTATTAATGGTTTGTGAAACCACTAGTATCTTCGTCACTTTTCTTAACGGTCTAACAACTCTTTTTACTAATAGAGATTTAGGTGAGGTGCACATTGTATCGCTTGCTCAAAAGTGGCATTCCTCAAGCTTTTAAACATTGTGTGTCAATTCAAAAAACATACGCAACGACTCAGGAAAAATAATGTCTAAAACTTGGGTAAATGATTCATGCATTCTTCTTGCAAAAATCCTACAAATTGTCTTGCTCCATAGTATATTTAATCTGCAACTTTATTTAGAAAGGGAGCTAAACAAAAGGTTTCGATTACTCGAAACCTTTTATTATTTTACAACTATTTCGGCCAATACTCAATTTTACCCTTTTTTATGCTGCTACATTCATGGCACTCAACAAGCACAATCATTACATTTACGCTAGTATTTATTTTAATAGGCTGCCAATCGCCCAAGCAAACGCCTATATCCAATTGCAATATTCCCATCAACCATGCTTTATGGCCAACATTGGTAGCCAATGGAAAAGGCGATTCTGTGGCCTATTACCAATTGCCGGCTACTAAAAGCCAGCTAGCGCATTATTATACAAACGTATTACAGCTAGATGCGGAGTTGGCTTATAGTTGTCAAAACGACAGCGCTATGGCAAAACAGCTACAAAACAACCACAACTACATTAGCACTTACATTGGCTCTTGGAACGGCTTTTTGGTATTTCAAATAAGCAATACCAACATTGGACACAGAAGCATTTTGCTCAAAGGCTGCGACAGCTTGTTTCGAATTTTATACACTGAATTAGCCGCTAGCTATCCAAAACCCACGCACCCCGAACAACTGTTTCCAATTCCCAAACTGCTACCCTACCCAAAAACAACCTTTTTACAAATAGAACAATACATTGGTGGCAATCAGCTACCCTATGCTACACACTTTTGGACAATAGACAGCACCTCTAACTTACCGAGCTATATAAATACAATAAGTAAATTATAATAACTGTATATCAACATTCAAGAACAAGCAATGTACCACATCTTTTTAACGGCTACACGGTAGCCTTTTTTCTTGATGAGCCAGGGGAAAGTACTACTATTAAGCTAAAGTGGCGTTGGCACCATTCAACAGTTACAGCACCTATTGAACTTACTCCAAACAAACAATCCGTAGCAAATAAGGCTCTTACATTTGCCCAATCGAGACAAAAAGAACCATATGCACTACGGATGTAATTTGTGTAATAAAGTAAACTAATACAACTTCAAAACGCTATCTATCTTGTAAGCGCCACCTAAACAGTTGTTACAGGCCAAAATATTCCTGCGTATTTATTGATTGTTACCTTCCCATGTATACCATTAAAATTTGAACATCGCTCGGATTAACTCCTGAAATACGCGATGCCTGACCCAATGTTGACGGACGTATGCGCTTAAACTTTTGCAATGCTTCGTTCGAAATTGCGTGTATTTTATCGTAGTCAAAATTGTCCGGAATAAGGGCATTTTCTAATTGACTCATTTTATCCACCACCTCTTTTTCCTTCTCTATATATCGTTCGTATTTGATTTGAATTTCGGCCTGTTCCAACACGTCCGGAGCGATGTGCTGTAAGGCACTCTGTAATTTAGGAACATAAGGCAACATTGCTGTTAACGAAACATTGGGACGCAAAATCAATTTAGTAGCTTTTTGCTTTTCGGTAACAGGAGCCGATTGCAACGTATCGAAATAAGGATTGATTTCGGCAGGTTCTACAGAAAAAGTTTCTACCACTTGTTTTACTTGTGCCACGCCCTCCTGCTTAGCCCTAACCAATTGCATCCTATTTTCCTTTGCTAATCCAAGCTGATAGCCCATTTCTGTTAGTCGTAAATCTGCATTATCCTGCCTTAGCAAGGTTCTATACTCTGCCCTACTTGTAAACATTCGGTAAGGTTCATCGGTACCTTTACTTATCAAATCGTCAATCAAAACACCAATATAAGCATCACTGCGTTTTAGTATAAACGGTGGCAAATGAAAGGCTTTTTGGTGCGCATTGATACCAGCCATCAATCCCTGACAGGCCGCCTCTTCGTATCCGGTGGTGCCGTTAATTTGCCCTGCAAAAAACAAATTATTGATTTGCTTAGTTTCTAATGTATAACGAAGTTGGGTTGGTGGAAAATAATCGTATTCAATAGCGTATCCCGGTCTAAAAATGCGACAATTTTCAAAACCCGGTACCGTTCGCAAAGCTTGTATTTGCACCTCTTCTGGCAAAGAGGTAGAAAATCCATTTACATAAATCTCTACCGTATTAAAGCCTTCGGGCTCCACAAACAACTGATGCCTGTCCCTATCAGCAAATCGGTTGATTTTATCTTCTATGCTCGGGCAATACCTAGGTCCTACGCCTTCAATTCTTCCTTGGTACATAGGACTTCTATCGAAACCGGTTTTAAGAATGTCGTGTACGTCCGAATTGGTGTATGTAATAAAGCAACTACGCTGCTGTGCAGCGGTAATTTTTGGCACCTCTAAAAAAGAAAATCCCACTATTTCATCATCACCCTTTTGCTCTTCCATTTTAGAATAGTCCAAACTACGACCATCTACTCTTGGCGGAGTACCTGTTTTTAATCTATCACTTTCAAAGCCCAAAGCAACCAACTGCTCCGTAATGCCGGTTGCAGCTTTTTCGGCCACACGACCACCGCCAAATTGTTTTTCACCAATATGAATAATACCATTCAAGAAAGTGCCACTTGTTACCACGACAGACTTGGCAGAGATATGATGCCCCAGACCCGTTACCACGCCACATGCTTGGTTGTTTTTAATAATAATGGACTGCACCATGTCTTGATAAAAATCCACGTTGGGCGTTTGCTCTAGCATTTCTCTCCATTTTGCAGCAAACAACATTCTGTCGCTTTGGCAACGAGGACTCCACATAGCAGGCCCTTTGCTTCGGTTCAACATTCTAAACTGTATCATACTAGCATCAGAAACAATACCACTGTAACCGCCAAGGGCATCAATCTCTCGAACAATTTGTCCTTTTGCAATTCCACCCATTGCCGGATTGCAACTCATTTGGGCTATTGTTTGCATATTCATGGTAATCAACAATACCTTACTCCCCATATTTGCTGCGGCAGCAGCAGCCTCACAACCCGCATGACCAGCACCCACTACTATAACATCGTAATTTGGAAACATTTTTTATATTTAAGTACATGAAACTACAAAAGTAAAACATCTTAACAGCAAGCACAAAACAACACTATCCAAACCTAGCCATTAATTGTTGCTCAGCCAGAATTTCCTCCAAAAGAACACCCTCATTCAACTTTAAAAAAGCCGCCGCATCAAAGCCTGCAATTTGACGCAAACAACTTGCCTCTTCTAACAAAAAAGCACCCAAACCCGTGGAAGCAGGCCGACTAGCCAAAAAAGCCGCCTCAATGGACTCGATTTTTGTTAAAAAACGTAGTACCAATTCGCTTTCAGACTGCGCATACAATTCTCTAAAATACAATCTAGCTTTTAGCAAATCGCCCCCTTTAAATCCACAAGAAGCATCATGTAGCTTATCAAGCGGCTCAACCCGAACATTGACAAAATTCCAACACAAACGCAAATCTTCTTCATTGGTAAAATCAAAATAACTCATTGGCAAAACATGACCAAACTGCCATTTTGAAGAAAAGTTTTCCCACTGCAACCCATCGCTAAACTGCAAAGAAATCCATCGCCGAAATGCATCTACACCAATACCGAAATAAGGAGCATAAACAAACGCCTTATTTTCTTTAAACACATACCTACGCAAAGCAATTTGCCACTTCCGCTTCTCTTTTGCCCTCCACAACTCTGCACCCACATCCTGCACATTAACCATAAATTCAAGATTGATTTATCAACTGTTCCGAACCGAAACCGTGTTACGTGAAACTGTTTTTCAAAATTAAGCATTTTTACAAACTTGTTCCCGCCCGAAACCGTGTTACGTGAAACAAATTATGATTCTGAAACAAATTGGCTTATGTAGTGGTTTTCCTTTTCTCTCATTAGTAGAATATCTGCTTCGGACTTATCAAGATAGCCGCAAAGGTGTAGCGCTCCATGAAAAACAACTCGAAGCAGCTCCTCGTTGAGCCTTACATTGTGGGTTTTGGCGTTATCCTTTACCCTTTCGAGGCTGATGTAAATCTCCCCTTCCGTGGGTAAGGTGTTGTCGTTTAAAAGGTCAAAGGTGATAATATCCGTGTAATAATCGTGGTTTAAAAATTGTCGATTGATGCCAAGCAGGAATTCGTCACTGCAAAAAACATACTGTAAATGTTGAAGGCGCCTGTTTTCTTGCACAAAAAGACTGGCTATAAAATTTTTAAGCCTTGTTTTGGGGAATTTAGGTGGCTGAATGTCGGCATAATTGAATAAAACCTGTTGTTGCATGTTAAAAAGTTTGTTGCTCCAAAATTCGTAACAAAAACACAAATTGTGCCGTTACATTTGCTGATATTTGAAAAGAATGAAAAAATTAAATGAAATTGGAGTAGGTAGAAAAGCTAGGATCGTTTCTTTCGAAAAAGATGAGCTGTTTATTAAATTAATGGAAATGGGTTTTGTGCCGGGCGAAACAGTGAAAGTAGAACAAGTGGCACCACTAGGTGATCCAATTTCAATATCGGTTGCCGGTTATATACTTAGCCTAAGGCTCAACGAGGCAAATAGTATATTTGTGGAAGAAGAATAGCTACCGGTGCTATTAAAGATGATTAACAAATAATGCATCATGAATATTGGCTTATATTTTGGTTCTTTTAATCCTATACACATTGGTCATTTAATTATAGCTAACCATATTGCACAGAATAGCTCAGTTCAACAAGTATGGTTGGTAGTGAGTCCGCACAATCCACTCAAGTCCGCAAATAGTTTGTTAAACGAATACCATAGGTTACACTTGGTAAATATAGCAATTGAAGGCAATTTGCGTTTACGGGCTTGCGATATAGAACTTCAGCTGCCAAAACCGTCCTATACCATAGATACGCTTACCTATTTAAAAGAAAAATATCCCTCATGCCAATTCTCTATCATTATTGGAAGCGATGGTTTGCAAAACCTACATAAATGGAAAAACTATGAAACACTTATAGCCAACTATCCATTCATTGTTTACGAACGACCCAATTATCCAATAAATGCTTCTCTTACAATCAAAAACAATCAGCTAAATCAATTAACTGTTGTTAAAGCCCCTCTTCTAGAAATTTCAGCAACCTACATACGACAATTAGTTAAAGAAGGGAAAATTCATTCGGCTACCTACTTATTGCCCGAAAAAGTATTGCAAGAAATTGACAAAAACAACTACTACAAGAAATAAGAAAATAGAATTCCTGTTACAAAACATAGTCCCACAATAAAAGGAGCAGGAAACACTCTTTTATAAAGCATCCAAAATACTGCTGCCACCATTAAACAGTCGGCAATAGTAATAGTAGTGCGGTGTATACTATACCAATCAGTAACTAGCATTGCCTTAAAGAGATAGCAAGAAGTGCCAATCATAATACCTACCATAGCTGTAGATATTCCAGATAAAGCACTCAAAACAACGTCGTTGGATTTTACATATTGCCAAATAGGAAAGAAAAACAACACCAATAAAAAAAAAAAAAAAAAAACACCCATCGTAGCAATAACTGCACCTTGAACAGAACTTGATGACAACCAGACGGTTTTAGCATTGTTACTGCGTGTTTTATTGTAGTAACTAGGCATTGTATTCAACTGCTGATGTGGTTGCATAAGCACAGCACCAACATAACTGCTAATCGAAAAAACGGGACCCGGTATAGCCCTAATCATCCCACTACCCGTTAAGAATTCAGCGTGTGACATTTTTAAGACATCACGCCCGTTTTGCTTAATTGTGTTACTTTGAGGTCGTACAACATATTGCTCATACATATACGCCATTAATACATCTCCCCCACCAAAAACGAGAGTGCCAAACCGAAAAGTACTTTCAAATAAATTGAATTGCTTTCGATATTTCCAATTGTTTTGTGTGCCTAACTCCGAGCAACCACCAACAATTAAAAAAATAATCAGAAAAATAAAAATGCGTTTCCATCGTATGATACTAACAGAAGCCGCAGGTTTGGCTACATAAGGATTAGCAGAGATAGATTTTTTATGAATAGAAAAGTACTTACTACAAAAAGCTCCCACAACAATGATGAGCGGAAATACCCACGGTGTAGTATACAATACAAAAGTGGTAAAGGCAACAAAGGCAATAAACCATTTGCTTGCATCAGAATTATGCGGCTTATGTACTAACAATAGCATATGATAGGCTGCAAAAGCAACAAAACCTATAGCCATTGATTCTATAAACTTAAATAAATAAGGTAAACTGAATTGTCCATCGATTAAAGGATACAATACAGATAATAAAGACATTAATAGGGAAGCAGGAAAAATCCAAACAAGCAAGGTTAAAATTGCCAATGGTATTCCACCTCTCTTATATCCAATCAGAGTAAGTGTTTGGGTTGACGATGCTCCCGGCAATACACTACAAAATGCTATATAATCGAGGAGTTCGGACTCTGAAAGATCTTTTCTCTTAAGCACAAAAGTGTTGTGCAACATGCCAAAATGAGCTTGTGGTCCTCCAAAAGCAGTACAGGCGTATGTAAAAACTGCTTTCAAAAATGGTATGTGGCGATATAGTTGTATCCAACTCAAATTAGTGCACCTTGTATATTTAAGTAACTAACAAAATGAAGCGCTTGTAAAAGTACGTGTAAATAAGATGATACAAATTTGAAGTAACAAATACACTATTGCTAAGAAAAAGCTACCGCCAAAAAAGAATCAGATGGCATTAAGCTAACAAAAAACAGAAAGGCTCTTCAATTAGAAAAGCCTTTATATGTTTTAACAGATTGGTACACAGGATAAAAAGAATCGACAACTTACATTAACAATGATTCTTATTTGTTGGATAAAACGGGACTGTTAAAGACGGAAAGAATAAACTTTATGAGGTGAAAATAGTTGCAAAAATGGCTCATATTCAATGGAATTCACGAAACTAGTTAAAACCTTCACCAATAGAAATAAAGAATTCATGCACAAGAACAAAAAAGGAAAAACAGTACATTCACACGATGAAAAAGATCCTCAAATTAGTATTGCTATTTTTGGCTTTGCATCACCAAGTGGGTGCACAGATAGAAAATACATTTGTACCTATTAATGGATTACCCTCAAAAGAAGTTTACTCATTATTAGTAGATAAAAAAGGGTTTTTGTGGATTGGGCATGAATTGGGTTTGAGCAGATACGATGGCATATCATTGACAAATTTTACGTGTACCAATCAAGTGTCCTTAAGTATTAGCGATTTACTTGAAGATGAAAACGGAAGAATATGGTGCCATAATTTTTCTGGACAACTTTTTTGTGTAGAAAAAGAAAAAATGGTTGAAATAACCGACTACGATTATACAAAAGAAGATGCTTATCCTAAAATAGGGTTATTGGACAAGGAATTATTGGTAACTAGTAAACAAGGCCTTTTTATCTACCACACTGGTAATCATCAAAAAAAATACATTTTTAAAACGAGCAATGATCAAAAAGCACAGTCAACAGAATCAATAGCTATTGCATCCAACTTTGCAATTTTGTACGGAAAAAAACAAATGTATGCCTACAATACAGCAACGGGCTTAAAGCCAATTACAGTATGTTCTATGGACTCCAATAATAAACCTTTTAAAATCATGGGCATTTATGCCAATACCACTAATGATACCGTTTTTGGCCTAGACAACAACCAAACACAAATTCACAAACTACTGCTGCGGAATGATACCCTTGTCTGTGTTGGCACTGTTCAGTGCTATAGTAGGGTAACATATATTTCAAAAAGCAACATTAATAAATATTGGATACATGCAAGCAAACTGAGCCAATTAAATGATGGTACTATTCAAATTCACAATAAAAACATCAGCGATATAGTAGTAGACCATGAAAATAATTATTGGTTGAGTAGTTTAACAGGAGGCCTGTATTTTATTCCAAAAAAGAAAGCTTGGGAAGTAAAAAAAGATGTTTTCCTAAATAAAGATGAGTTTGTAAAAACCTTTATAGCTAGTACAAAAGGGATTATTAAGGTCACCAATTTAGGTAATGTATATATTGGTAATCAACCTAATAAGAAATCTGTATTGCAACTGCCTCAAAATGCGGGAGAAGTGGTAAATATTGTTGAAGTAAACAAATCGGAGTATTTAATTATTACAGGCAATGCTTTGGTTTACCTCAATATTCAAACATCAATCATTAAAACGTACATGGATAAAGTAGCAGTAAAAAAGGCAATTGTTGATAAAGAATATATCTACTTAGCCACTGCGGGAGGTTTCAAAATCATATCATCACACCTAGAGAAAGAACCTAGGTTTGTAACAGTGAGGGGTAAAAATGCAACAAAAGACAATACGGAAGCCAATTTTAATACAAACCAAAGAAGCAGAAGCATCGCCTACAATCTTTCTACAGACCAAATGTATGTGGCGTATAAAACAGGATTGTACAAACTAACACAAGGAGGATATAAACCCATCCTGTACCAAAATATGCCTATTTATGCTACAGACCTGATTCTACATAAGAACAAACTAGTAATTGCAACTATGAGCAATGGGCTTTTAATTATGGAGGACAACCGTATCAAGAATATTACAACAAAAGATGGACTTACCTCTAACAGTATTATCAAACTACAACAAACGCAAGAATATATATGGTTATTGGGCGCAGGATTGGTGCAAGTGATTAACCTTAAAACAGAAAAAATTGAAAATAATTGGGCGCTACCCGATATACATGGAACGGAAGTTTACGACATTAAAATTATCGAAAACAAAAATTGGATAGCCACCAATTCCGGTATTTACGAGTTTACGTTGCAAAACAACAAGGAACTAAAAAAACCCGTAAATCACTTACTTTTTGTAACAACCGATTTTACTGATACCATTTATAACAACCACTCAAGCATTAGCTATAGTCACAACAATATTCAATTTCACATAGCGGCTTTGTGGTACAGCAAACCACTAACCTTACAAATAAAATACCGATTATTAGGCAGTACCAATCAAAGTTGGCAAATGGTAAGCGCATTACAAAAAACGGTCAATTTTTCAGCATTAGAAGCAGGAAATTACACTTTTGAAGCCGTTGCAGTAAACGAATATGGAATAGAAGCAGAAACACCTATTGTTTACAAATTTGTAGTTACAAAACCTTGGTGGATGCAATGGTGGGTATACGCCATTATAGCAGGTATAATTATTGACATTGTGTATTTAGTAGTACAACAGCGCATTAACAACATCAATAAGCGCAATACCCTAGATTTGAACAATGTACAGCTAGAAGCACAATTACGAAACAGCATGCTTACAGCTATGAAAAGCCAAATGAATCCACACTTCATTTTCAATGCACTTAATACTATTCAAAGTTATATTTATACCAACGACAAAAGAAAAGCAAGTAGTTATTTAGGCAAGTTTAGCAACCTTATACGCACCATTTTAAGCGCAAGCAACAAAATCAATGTAACACTCACAGAAGAAATAGAAATGTTACAATTGTATATAGACTTAGAAGAAATGCGTTTTGAGGATAATTTTGAAGCCACAATTGTAGTAGATCCGGAGTTGAATACGGATACCATACAAATTCCTCCAATGCTCATACAGCCCTACGTAGAAAATGCCATTAAACACGGTTTATTGCACAAAGAAAGTAACCGACAACTATCTATCTCATTTCAACTCATGAAAGAAATCAATGCGGTACACATTCAGATAGATGACAACGGCATTGGGCGTAAACAAAGTGGCCTTTTATACAAGAAGAAAAACGAAGGTTTGGGCTTTTCTACAAATGCCAACGATAAACGCATTCACATCCTTAATCAAACATTAAAAAACAAAATAGATATTTCTTTTATTGATAAAAAAGATGCAGAAGGTAACGCTACCGGAACAACCGTACTAATTTCATTTCCCTTAGAAATGGTACGCTTTAACTAAGCAATAACACAAAAAAAGCAAAAATTGTCACAGAATTGTATAAAATATGTAATTTCAGCGAAAAGAACATTTGGTCATTTTTGTTACTAATTGAAAATCAATTCATCAATACACAATAACATAGTAATAACATGTCGGGAATAAGGGCAATTATAATAGAAGACGAAGGAAAGGCGGCACAATTACTCGAACTCATGTTAACCAACATAGATCCTAGTGTAGTTGTGGTAGAAAAGTGCAAAGATTTGCCAAGCGGCGTGCGAAGTATCAAGAAAAATCAACCGGATATCGTTTTTCTCGACATTGAAATGCCGGGCTACAGCGGTTTGCAACTGCTAGAATTTTTTAATGAAGACGAAATTGCATTTAGTATTGTGTTTACCACAGCGTTTAATGATTATGCCATTAAAGCTTTTGAACTAAGTGCAATTGACTATTTATTAAAACCGTTGCAAGAAGACAAACTACAACATGCGCTCGATAAACATAAAAAAATAAAATCGAGTACCAATGCCAAAAACATTGCCTTACTAAAACACAACTTACAATCCAATTTATCCCGAAAAATTGCCATTCCGGTAGCAAATGGTTTGGAAATAGTAAAAGTGGAAGACCTCAATTATTTTCAGGCCGAAGGTAGTTACACCAAAATATTCACTCGTGGTAAAACACCAATTTTAGTTAGTAAAAAGCTGAAATATTTTGAGGACTTATTAGAAGAAGATACTTCTTTTATCCGTTGTCATAGAAGTTATATGGTAAATATACACTCTATTAAAAAGTACGTAAAAAGCGATGGAGGCACTCTAATAATTGAAGATGGTGCTGAAATACCAATTTCGGTAGATAAAACGGAAGAAATATTGAAATTATTGAATAACCTTGTTTAGAATCATCAACAAGAAAGCCAAATACAAAAATGTATTTGGCTTTCTTGTTCTATAAAAGTAGGTACAATAAATTAGTTGCCGTAAACGCTCAAAAACTTAATTCGCATAATTTTTAATTGTTCAAGTGTAAAATCGCCGTCTGCTAGCTCTTTTTGCGCTACTTCAAGCGATGAAGTTTCGCAACCTTTAAAATAATCAATAATTTCTTCTTGCTCATAATTATCTAGCCAATCGTCAATTGCATAGTCTAGGTTAAGTTTGGTACCGCTTGCTGCAATTGTTTCCATCTCTTCCAACAATTCGGTAAGGCTTAAGCTCTTATTTTTGGCAATGTTTTCTAAAGGTATTTTTTTGTCAATGTTTTGGATAATGTAAATTTTATTGCTGCTTTTATTGGCAACACTTTTCATTACAAAATCTTCCGGCTTGTCTATATTATTTTCCTCAACATATTTACCAATCAGTTCTACAAAGGGTTTTCCGTATTTAAGCGCTTTACCCTTACTTACTCCTTGACAGCGCTCCAACTCGGCCAATGTGGTGGGGAATAGCGTACACATATCTTGCAAAGAATTTTCTAAGAAAATAACGAACGGTGGCAATGACTTTTTCTTAGCTTCTTTTTGTCGCAATTCCTTCAACATTTGTAGTAGCTGCTCATCTAAAGCAGTTGCCGCAGTGCTAGCACTACCCTCTCCTTCGTCATCATCTGCGTTTGCATCTTCAAACAAGTTGTTAAGTACAATTTTAAATGAAGTCGGTTTTTTCAAAAAGGCAATGCCTTTGTCTGTCAGTTTTAGTAACCCATATTCTTCAATATCTTTTCGAATCAAATTTTCTAATAACATTTGTCGGATAAGGCTATTCCACAAATGTTCTTCTTTATCTGTACCAATACCAAAAACGGGTAGTTTTTCGTGCTTGTACATAGTAATTTGCGATGTTGCTTTGCCTCGCAATACGCTTACCACATAATCGGTAGTAAAACGTTCGTCTAATGCTTGTATAACTTTGATTACTTTAACTACTTCTTCTTTGGTTTCAAGTTGTTCTTTTGGATGGTTACAATTATCGCAATTGCAACAATTATCGGTTTTCCATTCCTCACCAAAATAGTGTAATAAAATTTTTCTTCTACAAACACCACTTTCGGCGTAGGCTACAGTTTCATCTATCAATTGGGCACCTACTTCCCGCTCACTCAGTGGTTTATCGCGCATTAAATGTTCTAATTTAGACACATCTTTGTGCGAATAATACAAAATACACAAACCCTCTAAACCATCTCTTCCTGCCCTTCCGGTTTCTTGGTAATAATTTTCAATAGATTTGGGAATATTGTAGTGAATAACAAAACGTATATCAGGTTTGTCAATACCCATACCAAACGCTACAGTAGCTACTATCACTTGTACATCTTCGTTCAAAAATTGGTCTTGTCTATCGGCACGTAGTTTTTGATCTAAACCTGCATGGTAGGCAACCGCTTTAATATTATTGGCTACTAACAATTCTGCAAGTTCCTCAGTTGTTTTTCGGTTAAGGGTATATATAATGCCACTCTTTCCTTTGTGTTGCGAAATAAATTTAACGATGCTTTTAACCGTTTGATCTTTCTTAATTTTTGGCTGTATTTCGTAATACAAATTGCTTCTATTGAAAGAGGAAATGAAAATATTCGGATTGCGAAGTCCCAAATTCTTTACGATATCACTTTGTACTTTCGGTGTAGCAGTAGCTGTAAGTGCAATAACAGGGATGGTTGGGTTGATAATATCCATCATATCGCGGAGCCTACGGTATTCAGGTCTAAAATCGTGGCCCCATTCACTAATACAATGCGCTTCGTCTACAGCAAAAAAAGAAATATTTAAGTCAGCAAAATATTCTAAGTTTTCTTGTTTGGTGAGTGTTTCTGGCGCTACGTATAAAAGTTTGGTTTTTCCGGCAGTTAAATCCTGCTTTACAGCAGTAATTTGACCTTTGTTGAGCGAAGAATTGAGAAAATGTGCCACATTATCATTTTCGCTATAACCTCTTACCAAATCTACTTGGTTTTTCATCAGGGCTATTAATGGCGAAACAATGATAGCACATCCGGGTAATACCATTGCGGGTAATTGATAGCACAAACTTTTTCCGCCGCCTGTAGGCATAATTACAAAAGTATCGTGACCGGCTAATAGACTTTTAATGGCATCTTCCTGACGACCTTTAAAGTCTTTAAAACCAAAATACTTTTGCAAGCCTTCCTGTATTTCTTGCATGCTTGTGTTTAAACTTACAAGAGGAATGTTTGCTGGAATAGGCGTTTTAGTAACCTTTGTTTTTGAAGTTGTGGTACCCGATGATTTTCTTGCTGTTGACATAATAATAAGCCAATTTCGCTTTTAAAAAATATTGCGAATAAAAGTTACCTTTTTTTATCCAATAAAACTATTTTTCTTTTTAATAATGTTATAAAAAAAAATAATTGATTTGCGAAGGTGAGCGAAGTTACAAAAGCATTATTGTAAATGCAATGTTATTCAACAAAGATTAAAGGAAAATGAAAAAAACTATTGGGAAGGCAATAAAAATTATACCAATCAGGTATTAACTTTACAATTACATGAATAGTATTATATTAGAAAGTGCAAAAAAAACCATTTTGGCCGAAGCAAATGCTATTAGCCAACTTGCGGAGTATTTAAACAGCGATTTTGAAGAAGTAGTTCAATATTTACACTCAACTACCGGCAGAATTGTAGTTAGTGGTATTGGCAAAAGTGCCATAATTGCACAAAAAATTGTTGCAACTTTCAACTCTACCGGAACTCCAGCTTTGTTTATGCATGCAGCAGATGCCATACATGGCGATTTGGGCATGATTCAAGAAAATGACTCTGTAATTATTATCAGCAAAAGCGGCGAAAGCCCGGAAATCAAATACTTGATTCCCATCATTAAAAACTTTAAAAACAAAATCATTGCCATTGTAGGCAATACCAACAGCTACTTAGCTACCAATGCTCATTACGTATTAAACACTACGGTTAGCGAAGAAGCCTGCCCAAACAACTTGGCACCAACAACAAGTACTACTGCACAAATGGTTATGGGCGATGCTTTGGCTATTTGTTTGATGCAGTTATCGGCCTTCACTAACAAAGATTTTGCAAAATACCATCCTGGAGGCAATTTGGGGAAAAAACTCTATTTGCGGGTAGAAGATTTAATTGCCAACAATGAAATACCAAAAGTATTGCCCACAGCAGGTTTAAAGGAGGTAATTATTGAAATTACGGGTAAACGCTTAGGTGTAACTGCTGTTACAAATGCAGCAAATACCATACTAGGTATTATAACTGATGGAGATTTACGAAGAATGCTGGAACACACCAACCAAATTTCGAACATTACAGCACTAGATATTTGTACAAAACAACCCAAACAAATTGAAAAAGAAGCGATGGCCATTGAAGCACTTGAAATGATGAAACAATACGACATTACACAATTATTGGTACACGAAAACAACCAATTTGTAGGCGTATTACATATTCACGATTTGATGAGAGAAGGTATTCTGTAGAAAAAAAAGAAGACATTTTTAAAGTACGCTGCAACCCATTATATTTGAGTACAACTTTTTAACTAAATTATTTTATGAACAACAGTAACTATTATGTTGCCATCATGGCGGGAGGAATTGGAAGTCGTTTTTGGCCTCAAAGCCGTACGGGATATCCAAAGCAGTTTTTAGATATATTAAATACAGGCAAAAGCCTCATTCAATGGACATTTGAACGTTATGCTAGCTTTGTTCCAAAAGAAAACATTTACGTAGTTACGGCAGTGGAATATAGCCATATAGTAGCCGAACAACTGCCAGATATACCTGTAGAAAATATAATAGCCGAACCAAGTAAAAAAAATACAGCTCCTTGTGTGGCTTTAATCGCTTTTAAACTACTTCAAAAAAATCCGAATGCAGCATTAGTGGTTGCTCCAAGCGATCATATGATTGTAGATACCGAAACCTTCAGAAATATTACTTTGAAAGCTTTGGATTTTGTATGTAAAACAAACTCGTTTGTAACCCTCGGTATTCAACCAACCTATCCCAATACCGGTTATGGCTACATACAACACGAAATGACCGATAGTGGCAATGGTATTTTTAAAGTAAAAACTTTTACTGAAAAACCCAATTTAGAATTGGCAAAAACCTTCATAGCAAGTGGCGATTTTTTATGGAATGGCGGCATTTTTGTATGGCAGGCTAAAGATGTGGTAAAAGCATTTGAAATGTATGATCCTGAAACTTTTGATTTGTTTGATGCAGAAAAACAACTTTTCAATACATCGGAAGAAATAGCAGCTATTGATCGGATTTATCCATTATGTAAAAATGTAAGCATTGATATTGCTATAATGGAAAAAGCACAAAACGTGTATGTAATTCCTTCATCATTTGGTTGGAGCGATTTAGGTACATGGACAAGTGCCTACGACAATTTAGAAAAAGATCACTTAGGTAATGCTTTAGCTACCGAAAACGTTATTGTAATTGATGCTTCTAAATGTATGGTTAGCGCTCCGGCAAACAAATTGTTGTTATTACAAGGCTTAGACGATTTTATTATTGTTGATACGCCAGATGCATTGATGATTTGTAAAAAAGAAAAGGAACAGGCAATTAAAGAATATGTTGCCGAAGTAAAGAGAACGAAAGGGGAACAATATTTATAAATTAAAAAGCCGGTAATATCGTTTTACCGGCTTTTTTTATTTAAAACGATAATGTAATACTTGTACAGATTGTTTTACTCTAGCAACACAACTAATTGTCTTTTTTTCATTGCCACTCAGTAACTCTATACTGTTACTACCCTCTTGCAAAGGAACTCGCACATAGTTAATATAAGCAGGTAAAGTAAGCCAACTGCGGGTATCTGCCTTTTCTGTAGCCGTATTAAAAATATTGACAGCCAAACTTGTAATTATTCCGGCCATTTCAGCATCTTCTTGTTTCTTCTTTTCATCTTTTGAGTCAGAGGTACTTTTAGCTATAGCGGTAGCAGCCTCTTTAGAAGCTCGCTCAATTAATTTTTTGGCAATTTGACGTGCTATTGCATGTGCTATTTCGGTTAATTGTCTTTCTTGCAAAGTTGTTAGAGCCAATGCATTGATGTTTTCGGCTAATTCAGTTGTATAAAGAGATGAATTTACCAATACCGTAGGTACAATAGTATGATCGGTTTGTACTACATAATAGGGAAGAGCTATACGGGTAACATTGACACTTTTAGAAGAAAAAGAATTACCATACATATTTCGGTAAAAACCATTATCGAAGGGTACACTAATCCGATTGCCGCTAGCGTCGAAATAATAAAAATCACTATTGCCGTAGCCATCTCTCGACAAAACAAAATTTTGTTCACTTTTAATAGGTGCCCAACCTTGTTCAATAAAAATGATAGCTTCTGCAAACGATTTATTATCCACTAAAGTGGTATCTGAAAAACCAAATTTAGAACGATATTGCTGAGCTATATCAAAAAAACCCATTTGACTAGCAGTTCGAATAACATCTTTTTTTAGTTGTTTTGGTATTGCAACTCCATAATACAAACTTTTTGCACTGAGAAAAATATCAGCTGCATTACGATAGGCAATAAAAGCATTGTTAATATCTCCGGCAACTTCATAAAGTAATCCTTGTAACATGGTAGCAAAGGCATCCGTTGCATATACATTTTTCGGATTTTTGTAACTATCTAACAAAGCCTTGTTACGTAAACTTATTCTACGTGCCTCAACAATAGCATCATCAATTTTATTCAAATACAAATAATTAAGCGATTTGTAATAATGAATCAAGAAAGGATCAAAAGGTTCTCCCAAATATTTCTGCATACTTGGATTGATCGTTAACGATTTTAGTACGTCGGCGCCTGAACGCTTATTTATATCTAAAAATGCATCCGCTAGGTTAAAAAAATAATTACTACTATCGTAATCGTGTGCTAAATGCAGTACAGTACCTTTTTCAATAAAATACAAAAATTTATTTCTGCTTTGTTGTATATAATTATTGTTATCAAGTGCGGTTAAAGCATCTTGGTATTGGTTAGTCCGTACTACTTGTTTATAGTATCCGGACATTTTGTGATGGTAAGTGGCACACGAAAAAAGAAAAGGTATACACAGTAATACCATGCATACCCTATTCCGTTTATATACATCACTCATTCCTTTAAATTTGATAAAACAATCGACTGAATTAATTTTTTACATATTTGGCAATTTTTTTATCGCCAATCCATACAATTTCATTTGTTTCAATATTGGTTAACTCCAAATTAATTTGATAAGTAACAGTTTTTTGCTTTTTATATGCATCAACAATAGAATTAATAGAACCTTGCAAAATATAGTCGGCTCCATTTTCTAAACCAAATTTTTTCATTGTACTAACAGATGCATTGGTTTGCATATCGGCTTTCTCGGCTCTTAAAGCTTCTCTTTTTTTACCACTTTGAACCAATCCTACCAACTGTGTATTAATAAATGCCCGCTCTAAGTCTTTCATGAAAGTTTCAGACTCAATGTGTTCATGACTTTTATTAGTGATAATTCCAACTATTACTACGGGCTTTTTTCCTTTAGCAGCTGTATGGTTGGATAGCCATTTTTCGGCAATAATTTGTTTGGTCATTGCTTCAGCAGTTAATCTGCTGTCTGTATTGTTCCAACTTCCACTGATATCAATTTGTTCAGCAGGATCTATACGGGTTACTTTTCTGTTGGCACAGCCGGATAATACAAATGAACTTACAGTTGTAAGCATGACAAACGACAAAAACGTTTTTTTCATATAAATAAATTATTGATAAATATTTTAAAACCAAAAACACCAATTACGCGATCTGTAACCAACTTGTGGCAAGAAAAAATTTGGCTGTTGAAAAAAAGGAGAAAAGCCATTGTAGCCAAATTGATTCCAATGATTAAAACCTTGAAAACCACTATTGTTAGCATAAGCCAATCGAACTTGCTGTCTGTTGTTGATACGTGCTTGTTTGTGTGCTAGTTTCTCTTGATACCAATCGTAAGCCTGATAGGTTTGCTGTACAGTAGTATTAAAATTTTGTAGCAAACTATCTTTTAACAACATATAATGTTGTTGACTTTGCAAATAATTTGGATTTTGATCGGCTACAGGCAAAACGGAAGTTGACTGAGCATTTACTTGACAAACCATAAAAGCCGCAACGATAAAAAGTAACTTTTTCATGATAAAAAATTTTGCGTTGTTATTGCGTATCTACAAAATAGAAGACAACTAAAATTGGACCAATGATACTTTTGAAATGTGAAAATATTGTTACAATAGAAATTAAATTTAGGTATTTTTCTTCTTAAAAATAGGTACTGTACTACAAGGCTCTCCATACATAATACTTTTGGCATTGTTGCGCAATAATTGGGTTATAGCCACATAAGCTGCTGCAGGAATAGCTATTTCACCACATCCCTTTACCACCACTCGCTGATTGGTAAAGGTTTCAACATTGAGTGATTGTATATTTTTTAATAACAAATGTTGCTTAAAATCATCAATGGTACCAAAGAAAACCTCGGTTGCAATAGGCTGCAAGTAGGCGGTAATAAGCATATAAGCCCACATTGGTATAATGGCGTCGGCACTACAAAAAATGGCTACATTTTTTTGCTCATAAACCGACCAATCGGTAGTAAGTAAAGCTGCCCGAAAATCTTTTTCCTTTAAAATAAGTTCCATGAACAAATAGGGTTTTAAATCAAAACCCACAATAGTATCGCTCTTAGGAAAATAACTTTCTAAATCAATGCTTATAATGCCACTTTCGGCTACTTTATTTACAAATGTTTCCTGCATACAAGATAAGTTAAACGTTTATCAATGAACAAAGTTACAACTCATTAGGGTGCTGTTGTTTTCGTTAAACGCAATTGAATAGTTAAAAAAAATAGGCCATCAAATTTTGATGGCCTATTTCTATTGGTAAAGTGAAATATTGATTAATAAAAAGTACTTCTGTTGTCTTTAATAACAGATGCTTTTTTCAAAGCTTCAGATGAACGGTAGATTGCCATTCTTTGTGCTTGTTGTAATTGTTGCTTAATACCTTCAGCATCGTTTACACTAGCTTTTGCACCAATCGAATTCACTTTTACAGCATAAACACCACTTGTACCCACAATAGGTTCGCTAATTTTGCCTTTCAATTCAGCGTTGAAAGCAGCTCCAAGTACTTTTGTTTCGTTACCCAAACCAGGTATAAAAGGATTGCTAAATAAAACGGTATCTACTTTAGCTACAGTAGTACCTACATTTTTTGCAATTTCTTCTAAAGAGCTTCCTTTGAATTTACTTTCCAAAATTTGTTTTGCTTTCAATTCATTTCTTACAAGGTTTTCTACTTGCGGACGCAAAGTTTGAGCCGAAGGTAAACCAACAGGGTTAACAGCTGAAACGATAGCTACAATATATTTATCAGTAACTTCAAAAGGCTCGCTGATATCGCCAAGTTTGTGTTCGTATACCCAACGAACCAATTGTCGGTTAGATCCAATACCTGAAATTGTAAAATCGTTTGCTTTAATATCGGTACTGCTTACACTTGGAATATTTTGTTTTTTTGCATTTTCTTCAAACAATTCTTTACTTTTTGCTGAAGCTACAAACTGTGCAGCGGCAGTACTTGCAGCATTTACAGTTTCGTTACTTGCTACAATTGGTTTTGCCAAGTAAGCTAGTTTGTAAGCAGGTTGTACATTTTTTTGGCCTAAAACCTCTATGTAGTGGTAGCCGTATTCAGTTTTTACAACTCCTTTGCTTCCTACAGTTTTATCGAAAGCAAATTCGTTAAAAGTGCCAACCATTTGTCCTTGAGGGAAGAAATCATATACACCACCTTTTGCTTTACTACCGGGATCATCGCTGTATTTTGCACAAAGACTATCAAAATTTGCACCACCTTTTATAGCAACTTCTACACTATCAATTTGTTTTTTAGCAATAGTATCTTGCTTAATCACTTGACCATTTTGAGGGTTGCTAGTAGCTATAAGGATATGACGTACTTTGGCACTATCGGGCCATTGCTTAACTCCTACCATTTTAGCAATTACAAAATTAGAACCATCTACATAAGGACCATACGTTTGACCAACAGCCAAACGAGTTAATGAATCTTTGTTAGTTTGTTGAATTTTACCTTTACTAAAATAGCTATCGTAAAAAGGCATTTCGCTACCAACCCTTCCTAAAAACGATTTTACATCAGTAGCGGCAACAAAATCGGCTTTTAAACCAAGTAATGTATTTAAAGTAGCAGCAGTATCGGCACCACTAGGCTGTGCACTAAAGCTAACATAATTAATTACCCTTGTTTCCTCATCTCTATCATACTCTTTGTGGTGTTTTTGAGCATAAGCAATTATAGCATCGTCAGAAACTTTTACCGTACTATCTACAATAGCACTGTAGGGAGCTGTTACGTAAGAAAAGCCTGCTATAGCATTGTTATCGGCTTGTTGCTTTTCAACCAACCATTTGGGTACATAAATACTTTGTTGCAACAAATTATTGTACTTGGTACGCAACGCTTGTTGAACAGTAGGTACAATGTAGGCTTGAGTAATCATTTCCAATTGATCGGCATCTTTGCTTTTTTTAATCTGAGCAAAAGCATTACGGGCTTCGTCAGCTTTAAATCTTCCGGTTTGTTGGTCTGTAAATTCTCTTTTTAAGGGCGAGGTATTTTCATCGAACAAAATATCGCTTAATTCTTTGGGAGTAACAGTAATTCCCAATTTGCTGTATTCTTGTTCCATAATAATTCTGTCCACTTCCTGATTCCAAACGCCACCAATCAATTGTTCTTTTGTACCGGCTTGAGCGCCATACATTTTTTCAATCATGGCAATTTTTCCATCAAAGTCGGTTCTTTGAATTTTAACACCATTAACCGTACCAACTACAGTGGTATTGCTAAATAAGTTGCCTCTAGAAAAAGAAGCATCTTGTAAAATAAATGCAAGCAAGGCAAGTGCAATGATGCCAAACATAATAATGGCACCTTTGTCGCGGATTCGTTGAATAACAGACATAATAAATTAATTAGTATGATTTTTTAAGGATAGCAAAAATAGGGGAATAATAGGTTAGAACAAATTGTGGAAAAAATACTGAAAGGTTTAATGGCAAAGGATTTAAAATATGGATAAAATAGAACAACAAAAGTGTAATTGCATAACAGCAAAAAAATATTTGAAGGGTAGTAAAAGTTGCAGCAAAAAATATCAACAATAGGGATGTGTACAAACACCAAACTAGGTGGAAAACTCAGTTTTTTATCTTTTCAACTGTTAAAAAATAGCGAACAAACAAAATTTGGAAAAACGAGTAAATACATTACGCAGCAAAAAATTGTGCCTTTGTTATCCCTGTTAATTCACACTGCATAACCTGTGAATAGGAGTTTGGGTATAACCAAGGTAACAACAATACCCAATTGTTAAAAAAAGCACCAAAACTATGCTACATAACAATTTGGTAACAATGCTATAATGTGGATTAGAGTGGATAACCCGATAGTAATTAACTTTGTGCTACCTTGATAAGTAAGTTACTACGATATACACACTCCTAATAGTAGTAGTTTGGTTATATAAATAATCTATTAATATTCTTTTATTACGGCAGTTATGAACATTGACAAAGCAAAAGCAAACTTAATTACCAACGGCTTTTTAGACATTGAGTTAGATCCAACACTCGACTTGTTTGCAGGAATAGAAAAATTAAAAAAAGAAAAAAATGCCATCGTATTGGCACACTACTATCAAGAACCCGATATACAGGATGTAGCAGATTATATTGGCGATAGTTTGGGATTGGCGCAAAAAGCGCAGCAAACCAATGCCGACATCATCGTTTTTGCCGGTGTTCACTTTATGGCCGAAACCGCTAAAATTCTCAATCCTCAAAAAAAGGTATTGCTGCCCGATTTAAAGGCCGGTTGCTCTTTGGCCGACTCAGCCCCCGCCGCACCGTTTAAAGCGTTTAAAGACAAACATCCGGACCATTTAGTGGTATCCTACATCAATTGCACTTCCGAAATAAAAGCATTGAGCGATATTATTTGTACTAGCAGCAATGCCGAAAAAATAATTGAGTCTATTCCGGCCACTCAACCCATCATTTTTGCGCCGGATAAAAACCTAGGAGCTTACCTCAATAAAAAAACCGGTAGAAACATGGTTTTGTGGAATGGCGCTTGCATGGTACACGAAATATTTAGTGCCGAAAAAATTACCAAACTCAAAGTAAGACACCCCGAAGCATTGGTGATTGCACATCCTGAGTGCGAAGAAGTGGTATTACAAATGGCCGATTTTATAGGCAGTACTACCCAATTGCTCAAATATGCAGCTGCTAGCAAAGCACAAACCTTTATCGTTGTTACCGAAACCGGAATTTTGCACCAAATGCAAAAAGATGCACCCACCAAAACATTTATTCCGGCACCGCCCAACAACAATTGCGCTTGCAATGATTGTGGGTACATGAAACTCAATACGCTCGAAAAACTATATATTTCAATGAAATATGAGCTACCTGAAATTACCATGAACGAAACATTGCGCTTAGCTGCCAAAAAACCTATTGAAAGAATGCTAGAAATTAGCAAAGCAGCCGGACTGTTGGGATAATAAACGGCTACACGGTAGCCTATTTTGGGTATGAGCCAAGGGCTATTACTACTATTTGGCTGTAGTGGCGTTGGCACCGTTCAACAGTTAACAACCTGTATCAACAGTTTTTCTTCCATTAATTGTAAAACAAAGCCCCTTGAATGTTGGTACAAGGGGCTTTGTTTTATAAATAACTATTTTTAGCTGTATTAAAAATTGCTAAATCGAATACCTACAGCGTAAGGGTATTGTTCTATTTGTGTTTTGTTGTCGTGTAAACTATTAAAACTGTAACTGCCATATAGCCTAATAGGTCCTAGACCCAATTCAGCAATTCCGGCTAAGCGCCAAGGACTTAAGTTCAAGTTACCTCGGTATTTTTGTTTGCCCCTTTCGCTGCTGATTTGTTTGTTATAGCTTGATAAAAGGTATCCTGCACTTACGCCCGCGCTTATGTTGAATCCTTTTTTCTTGTTAGGTGTGGCATTAAAATTGAGCATTAATGGCACAGTTAAGTAGCTTGTGTACAATTTGTTTTTTGAAAAATGAATGCTATCGGTAAATACAAAAGGTTCCGGATTGTTTCGATAACTAATATTTTTTTCGTATCTGAAGTTATACATTTCAAGGCCGGCACCATATTTCAAATTCACAACATGCTTAATCAAGTTCATTTTTTGCATAAACACCCAAATATTCACATTGCTCGATTTTCCGGTATTCAGATTAAAGCTGTTTTGATTAATAGGAGTACTATTGTTAATAACAGGCGTATAACTATTGGTAGCTAGGTTAGCATAGTTGGTTTGATCGTTGTAATTGGCAAATCCCAAATCAAAAATCCACCAATTGGTTTGCACATTCGACTTTTTTGGTGTGTTTGTTTTATTGATAATGATGTTGATGGCATGATTGCTATTGTCTTTATCAGTCGATTTTTTGGAGGTATTTTTATCTTTTATAATAATAAAATTTCCCACTTTTATGGTGTCAGTGGTGGATTTATTGGTAGTATCGGTTTGTGCCAATCCGGTAAATACTGCGGCTAGTGCCACTGAAAAAAATAACAACTTTTTCATGTGTAAGTGTTTTCTATAATAAAAAAATGAAAGAATTTTAATAAGTATTATTTTACAATGTAGAAGGTTAATTAACAGCAAAAGCTTCTTTAATATTTTCCTCCTCCTTTTTTACTTTTTTAGAAAAAAAGCTTGCTATTTTGCGCGTTACACCGCGCAATTTATCTTTATTGATTTCCAAAGCCCCTATATAAAGGCTTTTATTATCGCTATCGGTATTTAATTCTCTATACACGTTGGCTTCGGAACTCGTATTACTTGTTGCTACAATTGCATTAGCTACGGGAACACTATTATTTGCTATAGATGAATTTTCTGTAGCAGTATACTCAATTGTTTTATTTGGTAAAGTTGTGTGGTTACTCGCATTTACTTGATTATTGGCAACTGCCGAATGTGTAGCCGATGTATGATTGATAGTTGAAGCAATTGGTTGCTCAATATTGTTTGTAGACAGTTCTGTTCCATTATGAGTTACCAATGCCGCAGTATTTTTTGGTGCATTGTTTTTTGGATTTGTGTTTTTGGCATTTTGTGCCACAGAATTATTATTAGAAACAGCTATTTTATTGGGCGTTTCTTTTTCAATTAAGTCATTTTTATTACTGCCTTTATTGGGTTTTTCCACTTGTTGTACAGTACTATCCACAAGTTTTTCCGGATTTTGCCAATCTACTATCCACAATGTGCTGATAAAACCAACCATTATTGCTGCTGCTACCCATTTTTGCCAATGGAACAGTGGAATTACTTTGGTAGTGTTTTTATACAATAATTGTTTGTTAATAAAAGGTATGTTTTCAATAGGTAATTTGGTAGCCAAAAGTGCTTCAAAGGCAGTTTGGTAAAAGGGATTGTTTGCTACAAATTGTTCTACAGCTAATTTTTCGTTTGGTAGCAAAGCATTGTCAACATATAATAAAAAATAATTTTCATAGTTATGTTCATTCAACAATTGGTGGGCTTTTTTATACAAATATTCTTTATTAGGCATCAATACTTCCTTGTTGGAAGCAGGCAAGGTAACAGCTTGCAAGCTTTCCAATTCGGCTTGTAATTCCGGATGTTGCAACACAAACAAGTTTACCTGTATTTTTTCCTGTTCTGATAATTCATTATCTATGTACAGTAAAAAAAATTCTTCGTAATTCTGTTTATTAATATCCATACCTTTTTCATTAGTAGTTTACAAAACGTTATCGGCACTCACCAATACATTGCGCAGGGTAAGCCTAGCACGATGTAAGTATACTTTTACCTGACTTTCGGTTAAATTCATGATTTGACCAATTTCTTCATAATTATAGCCTTCATAATCTTTCAGCATGACCAAACTTTTTTGTGTTTCGTTGAGTTGATTTAGGGCATGCATCAATGTTTTTTTGGTATCGTTGCTAGTTTGGTAACCAATTTTTGAGTTTTCGTCGAACGATTCGCTATAGGTAATACGACTATTTTTTCTAATATGGTCTATCATTTGGTTGTAGGCCACGGTAAATAAATAACTTTTACTTTTTACATTATCCACTGTGGTTCTGTTGCGCCACAATTTTTCGAAAGCTGTTTGTACAATATCTCTAGCATCTTCTTCGTGTTTTAAATTTTTAACGATAAAGCGATACACATTATCCGCGTATAAATCAACACATGTATTGTATTCTTTTTCAGTCATAAACAGCGGCAGAATGTAAATGTGACAATGTTTGGTATAAGTGATACGTTTTAGTAAATGAAAAGTTACATTTTTTATGGAATACTTTTTCTAAAAAGGGTGAGGCTTGATTTAGTTATTCATTTGCTGTTAGTTGAATCTAGATTGTTGAACAAAGCACTGTTTGTTGAACGGTGCCAACGCCACTGCAGCCAAATAGTAGTAATAGCCTATGGTCCATAATCATATTAGGGGGCTAAGGTGTTGCCGTTTGTAAAAAAATTTGGGCTTTTGTGAGTGTAACAAATATTGTTTTGTATCGTTCTACTTTATTCGTCATCAATTAGTTTTTTATTAACAAACTTTTTGTACGAATTTGTTTCATTTATGAACAGTCCTGATACCTAATTTAACCAAACTAATGCTGAATTCATGAAATTATTGGCTTTACTGTGCATGCTAAGTAGTTGTTATTTGGCAACAGCACAAAATGCAAATACAAGTAATGGTGTAGATACCTTATTACACAAATATTTACCCGCAATACGCACTACCGAAAAAATAGTGATAGATGGTGATATTAGCGATGCTGCTTGGAGAAAAGCGGCAGTAGCCGATCAATTTGTAGAGTGGCGTCCATCGTTTGGACAACCGGAAAACCCGCTCAATAAAACCGAGATTCGTATTTTGTACAACAATGAAGCAATTTATATTAGTGGCTTTTGTCACGAACAAAGCAACGATAGCATTGCCAAAGAATTGGTGGGCAGAGATATGATTGGCGTAAACGATTTTGTAGGTATAATGTTTGATACGTATAACGATAAAATCAATGGATTTGGCTATTACATAACCCCTCTTGGCGAACAATTTGATGCCAAATATTCCAATAGTGGCGAAGATCCCAATTGGAATAGTGTGTATGAAAGTGCTGCCAAAATAGTTTCAGGCGGTTGGGTTTTTGAAATGAAAATTCCCTATGCGGCCATTCGATTTAGTAAAAAAAACGTGCAGGAATGGGGTATTAATATTACACGCAAACGCAGCAAAATTGGTAAACAATACATGTGGAATCCGGTAAATCCGGCTGTAAATGGTTTTTTTACACAATTTGGTTTGTGGACAGGCATTGCCAATATAAAGCCACCAATACGTTTATCTTTTTCTCCTTATTTTTCATTGTATGGCAATAGTTCGCCTTCAGTTACCAACAATCAGCAGTTATTTAGTAGTAGCGTTAGCGGTGGAATGGATGTAAAATATGGCATTAACCAAGCCATGACACTCGATATGACGTTGATTCCGGATTTTGGTCAGGTACAAAGCGATAACCGTGTGTTGAACTTAACGCCCTTTGAAGTAAAATACAACGAAAACAGGAGTTTTTTTACAGAAGGTACCGAATTGTTTGGCAAGGGCAACTTGTTTTATAGCAGGCGTATTGGTGGAGAACCCATTCATTATGGCGATGTAAATAACCAAACAACGTCTACCGAAAAAATTCTGAGCAACCCAAGTGAAAGTAAGCTCATAAATGCTACAAAATTAAGTGGTCGTACAGCTAAAGGATTGGGTATTGGAGTGTTTAATGCTATTACAAAAGCACAGCAAGCCGTGATTGAAAATGAAAGTACCAAACAAAAACGACTGTACGAAACAGAGCCACTCACCAATTATAATATATTTGTTTTAGATCAAACGTTAAAGCACAATTCGAGCGTTTCTTTCATTAATACCAATGTGCTGCGCAATGGAACCGATTATGATGCTAACGTATCGGCTGCTTTGTGGGATTTATACGATAAGAAAAATAATTACAATTTTGGCGGAAAAGTAGCTACAAGTATGCTACGTGGCGTAAATGGTGATGGTAAACACGAAAATGGCTATTCGCACAGTATTTATTTTGGTAAATCTAGCGGTAGATTCAATTTTAATGTGTACCAAGATTTGGTAGACCATCGCTACAATCAAAATGATATGGGCTACCTTACCAACAACAATTTTTTTGATCATGGTATTTGGGCAGCTTATCGTTGGTTAAAGCCAAGCAAATGGTATAACCGCTTTACCATTAATGGCAATATGTGGTATTCCATGCGTTATTTTCCCCGTTCCTATCAAAATTTTGGTATCAATATCAATACCAATGGACAGTTAAAAAATTTATGGTTTGTAGGTGGTAGTGTTAATTACAATGCATCTGAGCAA
The DNA here is from genome assembly GCA_027486695.1 of Chitinophagaceae bacterium. Lineage (GTDB taxonomy): Bacteria > Bacteroidota > Bacteroidia > Chitinophagales > Chitinophagaceae > Parasediminibacterium. Next base: position 29,325 of record JAIXOS010000302.1, read on the forward strand.
GATTTTTATGAACCACGTATACAAGGCTATGTATTTAAACGACCACAAAATGTAAATGGAGGTATTTGGATAGAAACCAATAGTGCCAATAAATATTCCGCTTCGGCACAGTATTATGTTACCGCAATGTCACAGTGGGGTAGTTTGGCGCACAATATTGGTTTTACCAATCAATACAGGTTTAATACCAAATTTACATTAAGTACCAATAGTACCCTCGACTTTCGACACAACAATGTAGGTTTTGCTACTATTTACAATACCAATGATGTGATAGATAGCATTGTATTTGCCAAACGGCACAGAACAACCATCGAAAATATTGTAAACCTCAAGTATAATTTTACCAATAAAATGGGGCTCAATTGTAGAGTAAGGCATTATTGGAGTGTGGTAAATAACCAATCGTATTTTAAATTACAATCGTCCGGTAAGCTTGAAAACATAGCTGACATTAATAGAGATGTAAACCAAAATTTGAACTTATTTAATGTTGATTTCGTGTACACTTGGCAGTTTGCGTTGGGTAGTTTTGTAAATGTAGTATGGAAAAATGCCATTTTTGGTTTTGACAGCAATATAAGCAATACCTATTTTAATAATTTGGGCAATGTATTGGCACAGCCACAAAGCAATAGTGTAAGTATTCGGGTTATTTACTTTTTAGACTATTTGAATTTACACAAAAAAAGCTAGGCAACTTGCAATTACCACATTCGAAAGCTTTTTCTCTTCGAAATAGTAGAGTAATGGCATCAAAAAAATAATAGGTCGCTTCATATATTAAAACAGCCATCGTTTTTGGCTAATAGTTGGAAAGAAAGAATGTTATTATTGTAAGGGCTGCAATTTAATGACTCGTTACCGACTGTGATTGATTGGGAACTTTAACCGAAAAAATAGTGCCTTTACCTATTTCAGACTGTACCGAAATATTGCCATTCAACCGATTAAGGGCTTCTTTAACAATATACAATCCCAATCCCAAACCTTTGCTATGGTCTATGCTGCGGAAAAACATTTGAAAAATACTGTTTAAATGGCTTTCAATAATGCCCAAACCATTGTCTTCAATATCCAAACAAACTTCTTTTTCTGTTACATCAACCGATAGTTTAACAATAGGTTTTGTTTCGTCGGGTTTTCGATATTTAATTGCATTAGAAATTAGGTTATTCATGATAATCGATATCCTAAAAGCATCGCCCGTAAATTTGACCGGTTGGTTGATATTGAGTTCAAAATGAATATTTTGACCCTGTAAGTCGGAAAAAGCAATACATTCTTTTAGTAGTGCTTCAAAATCAATCATTTCCCAATATTCACCTACCCGAATGCTGCGATAATATTCAATAATTTTATGAATATACATATCCATACGGTTAACGCTGCTTTCAATCATTCCCAAGTAGTTATTTGGATCAATTACCGAATGATCGGTTTTTGCCAAATTAAGTATGGCCATAATATTGGCTAGTGGCGAGCGCAAATCGTGTGAAGTACTGTAAACAAAACGGTTCAGTTCATCGTTGGTTTTTTGGAGTTCAATTATTTTATCGTTTAAATCTTTTCGGGTATTGAAAGTATCATATGCTTGATTAATAGCAACTTCTAATTCGGTTTGATCCCAAGGTTTTTTAATGTAGCGATAAATTTCGCCACTATTAATAGCATCAATAATGGAATCAATATCGGTATAGCCCGTAATTAAAATGCGAATAGGATTCGGAATTACATTGCGAATAATTCTAAAAAATTCTACACCGGTAGTATGTGGCATTCGTTGATCGGCAATAATTACATGAACTTCTTCTTCGTTTAAAACATTCATGCCTTCGGCAACACAACTAGCAGTGAAAACAGTAAATTTTCGTCTAAAACTTGCTTGAAAAGCAGTAAGATTAGCCTGCTCATCATCGATGTACAAAACTTTAATAGGGGTAGGTAGGTGTTTCATTTAAAAAATATATTATGTGGTAGTAGCTTCTTTTGGTAGTGAATGGTATAAAGTTATTACAAATTCGGCACCATTTCTAGGCGACGAATTTACAACAATGGCACCGCCATGTTTTTGAATTATTTTAAAAACAATAGCCAAACCCAAACCGGTACCTTCCCCTACATCTTTGGTTGTGAAAAAGGGGTCAAAAATCTTACTTTTTATTTCCGGAGTCATACCATTTCCGGAATCTTTGATTTTGATTTCAATTTTGTTATTGGAAATATCGCGGGTACTAATGGTAATAAATTCCTCGTTTCTGTCAGTAACTCCTTTGCATTTAATAGCATGTAAGGCGTTGCTAATGATATTCATAAATACCTGATTCAGTTTGCCTGGAAAACATTCAATAATGCCTTCAGCTTCAAACTGTTTAATAATTTTAATATTGGTCGAGGTAGCATTGCGTAAAATGATAAGGGTAGATTCAATACCATCATGAATATCTACGGTTTTCACTTCGCTTTCGTCTAATCGGCTAAAAGTGCGCAGTCCACGAACAATTTCGGCAGTACGTTCGGCACCTTCTTCAATACCTTCCATCAAATTCGTGATTTCTTGTTTTAGATAGTCAATATCTAATTGTTTTTCAAGTTGTTTTATTTTTGTGAGTTGTGGAGGAATATCAGTGATAGTTTGGCTGTGTAGTAAATGATAAGCCTCTATAATGTCAAAAATATCTTTAACATCTATTTGAAGAGGTTTGATGTTGGATTTTACAAAGTTAATGGGGTTATTAATTTCGTGGGCAATACCGGCTGTTAATTGGCCAAGAGAGGCCATTTTTTCGGATTCCACCAACTGAATTTGTGCATCTTTTAATTCTTGCAATGCCGTACTTAGGTTAGCATTTGCTAGTTGCAATGCCTCGGTACGTTGATGTACCTTTTTTTCCAATTGCACATTTTGTTCTTTTACTAGTTCCTCATTTTTTTGCGATTGGTATAAAGCTTCCGCTTGAGATTTTTCTTTCTCTTTTTTGTATACATTAATTCTATCGGCTAGCGCAATAGATAATAAAACGGCTTGCGATGCCGATCCAATAAATAATATATAATTGGTATAATTATTAGCCGGTAAAACACCAAAATTGCGCAATACAAAAAGGAAAACAGAAACAATAAGAATAGACCATGAACCTAAAAAAAACCAAGCCGATCTGTTGCCATTGCGTGCTATGATAGAGGAGGTAATTAACGCATAAATAACAAGTAAAAAAACATTTATATCAATAATGTAATAACTATAACTATAAAAGCCAATTAAAACCAAAAAAGAAGATACGGCATATAAATAGGCAAAAATATTAAATCCAATAATTATTTTTGGATAGTTAGGCTTTAATTCTAAAAACAATTTGCTGAAACCAATAGCCGAAATACCTGCAATACAAGGAAATAAAATAACGGCATATTGGTTAAGGTACGGACTGTTGGGCCAAAGAAATCGCCAAGTATAACCCATGAGGGTTAATTGGGTAAGTCCGATAAATAGAATGTACACAATATAATATAAATAGCTTTTATCTTTTATAGAAAGGAATAAAAATATATTATATAAAAAAAGTGCTATGATAATACCAAAGTAGATGCCCGACAATATATCTTTGGTATTTAAATCTTTGTTAATAGCTGTGGATGTACCAATTTTTAGCGGTAATACAATTGGTACTTTGCTAGTAACTTTTAGAAAATAATAACCGGTATCGCCTTTTGCTAGATTTAAATCGAAAATATGCGATTGGTTATTGTATTTTTTTTCATTGATAGGAAAATCGAAGCCTTGAATAACCGAATCTAAAATTTCTTCTTTGTTAACCTTATATAAAACAACGCTGTTCAACAAAGGGTAATCTACATTCAGCAAAACATTTTGCGATAAAGAATTGATAGCAGAAAAGCGCAACCAATAGGTATTAAATTTGCTGTAGAAATTTGGAATTTCTGTATTATTAGCTACAAATTGTTTGCTTTGTGCAACTTGCAAAAAAGAAAGTTGGTTGTGGTCGTCTTTTAATACAAAAGTGTTTTTTCCAATGATATTTACATTAATGGAGTCGGTAATAAGAAAGTAATTTTGCGATATACTAAATTTATTAATAATTAAAATGGATAAAATTATTAATAAAAAATATTTTTTACTTTTTAGCATATATTTTTCTCGTTAATGCGTAATGCTCGATAGGTTAATGTTTGATAATTTAAATTCATTAGCATCAGCACTAGCAACTACCAAGTTGTAGTGTATTTCTATTTCTATTTTTCTAATTGGTGCTTTATCTTTTACTACTTGAACCAGCTGATTGCGTAAAGCCCACATTTTTTCTCTTGCAGCAGCATCAGCATGTGGCAAATTAACCGAATCGTCTAATAAAACAGCGGTAGCCAACAAATCAATTTTTGGATAATAAAAAGTGCCATTATTACCAATTGAAGTAATTACACGGCAGCCAACCCATTGCGAAAACCGAACTGTGGGAGGTGCACAAAATGCAAACAAGGAATTTACACCAATTTGTGGGGTAATTACTACACCCGCAATAGTGGAAAAAAAGCTACCAATGCCCAAACCAGCCACTTCTTTAGAATTCCACAAACCACACAATTCTCCAGTACCTTTTGCGGATTGTTCTTTTACAATATCAAAAATTCGGGTGTCAAATTCTTGAACAGCTTCTTCAATAGGCAATAAATATTTGCCATCTACCGCATGTATACGAGCTCCGCCGTAGGTTTTTGAACCATCTAACGACTCAATAAGAATCACAAAAACGGAGGGATTGTAAGCCCATTCATTGTTTGAGGAGGTTACTTTTTCTATTCCATGATTGTCCAATACCTTCCTATGCCCATCAATAAATTTCTGGCACGATTCAAAGTCGTCAGTAGCCCTAAAGGCGCGAATTTTAACTATTTTGGTATCTGTGGCCGTTGTTTCCATGCTAAAGCTTCTTAATAAATTAGTCAATGAATAAAATGTCTTCAATCGGTAACCTCAGTGAGCGTTCTTTTACGTCATCCGCTTCAAAAACACGAAAAAGAAAAACTTCGCCTCGTTTTTCCATACCCGGAAAAACTTGCATAAACTTTTCTCTTAATGCTACAAGTTCCTCGATGGTGCTATTTGATAAGCCCTCGCCATTACCGTACAAAATTCTGGGGAACAAATATAATGGTGCTATCAATGGTTGATAGGCAATTTTTAATGCAGTAGCCTGCAGCCATTGTCTTTGTGCTGCACGGCCGCCGTTAATAAAATCGATAGGTGTATAAGCAGGCATACAAATTAAGCCAACAGCCGCAGAATGAATGGTGTTTTGTACCGACACTTTTTTAAAAGCTTTAGCACCATCTATATCGCGTAGTACATCCATTACCTTACCATCGCTCAAAATTTTTAATGCGGCCAATGCCTGTTGTGGAATTTCGAGGGTTTGGATATCCATACCAGTTTTGGTTAAATGTGCCTGTTCGCTACTCCAACGCATTTCCCTATGAAAAAAATCGTAGTGCCCATGCGGATGCATGATTCTGATTCTATCTACTGCCGAAATAATTTCGCCAACCAGTTGTAGTTGATCAGGCTGTTCAATAAAAGTAACTGTAGCGCCAGGAACGGTTTCGGCAATTGCTTTAAGTTGGTGTAATGCATCGCCTTTTAACGCTTTTGGTGGAGTAATATACCGATTGGTGCAGCGTTGGTGAATAACCGAAGCTAAATGACTTGCAATGTGTGGTTCAGTTTTGGACGATGAATTTTTTTGAAATTGAATATTGGCAATGCAAACACTATTATTGGGAATTGGAAACCAATCAATTACTACTTCCCAAGCATGTTTGTGTGCGCTAATAACCAAGTTTTCTACCAAGCTGCCAAACGAAATATAGGAGGCCATGTGTTTGTAATCGCCAAAGGAGTACGACCTACTTATTTCATGAAAAAGGTACAATTGGTTGTATTTAAACAGCCACCTCCAAGGTTGGTCATTGCCCGACGAAGGAGCAGCACCTGAGTCTATCAGTATTTGTTGTAAGGTTTCCGAATCGGGGCATTCTGCTGCAATAGATACAGGAATCTTGTGTACTTGCTCGCGTAAAGTTGCTAAAGTCAAAGGTTCTAAAATCGGAGGAATGTAAGCCGGAACAATAGGAGCATCGTTCGGCAATATTGATTCGGTATCAACATAAAATCGGCCCGAACTATTGAGTTGACCCAATAATAAACGGCGGCTAATATCGGCTACAATACCACCTCCCATAATTACCGAAGAAGCTAACTGAGGCCAAGTGGTTAACGATTGGCCAAGTTCTATCAACGACACTTTTGATCTTAGCGATAGAGAGCCTACACCAATTAATTTTAGTATAAACGGAATTTTTTGCTCCGTGGTTAAGCCTTTTAAATGTTCGTATTGGATATTGCCAATAAGGCCATGTAGTATTGGATAATTGGGGTCAATGTCAAAGCGTTCTATATCAATCATGCCCCTATCGTTGGTTTCCATCAATACCGGAATACCTAAGGTTTTCGCTTTTTGTCGGCTAAGTATTTTAACGTCTAGCCCATCACACTCTTCTATCAATAAATCCAAATGTCCGTTTTGGGTTAAAAAATCGGAAATATTGTTTTCCGTAATGCCATCGGTAAAGCAAACGACTTCAATAAAAGGGTCTATTTCGGCAATTTCTCTTGCTGCTACTACTACTTTTGGTAGGCCTAAGTGGTATAGGCCGGTTCTGATTCGGTTATAGTTGCTCAACTCAAGGGTGTCAAAATCGGCCAATCTAATTTCGCCACAACCGCGTTCCATGGCTAAAGCCAATGCAACCGACTGACCAACGGATAAACCGATAACACCAATTTTTTTGGAACCCAAAATATCGCGTTCTTTTTTGGTAATTTTCTGTTGGTTTCTGTTGGTTCTTACTTCTATAAATTCTGTTTTGTCTAATAGGTGTACCAATTGGTTGTTCCACGAATAGTATACCCAAACGCCATACGCTTGCATGGAAACGCCGTTTAGCAAGGCGGCAATAGCCGAGTGGTAATCGTTTTCTTGTAATGTGACCGACGGATTTTGGCACTTAATCAACTCTTTTAATTGATCGGCAATGGTGTCGGAAACAGATAAATTATTATTTTCAAACAATAATTGCTCAAAAAGATGTTTGTCTGTGGCATTGGTGAGGCGAAAAAATTGAGGTTTTGTATTTAAATCAGGCTTGATGGATTGAAAATTTTGTAAAAGATTTTGATAACTCATCACCTATGAAGTTAATTTATTTACAATGTAATATATGGCAGCGGTAGAAAAGGAACATCTTAACTCTATAAATGTAAAATTTTATTGTAAACTTTGCTTAAATTATTAAAATCTTTGACGAATAAAAAGCATTTTTGCTTTAGAAAGAAGTGTTAACCAAATAAATAACGAAAACTTTCTTAATTAATGTAGCTATGTAAATATGCTTTTGCTTTTTGTACACAATCGTAAACAAGCCACCTATTTTCATAAATTATTTTTTTACAATACATTTGTAAGTAAAATTTGCTAAAAGAAAAATAAAACAAATGGAAGAAACCCTAATCAATGTTTTATATATCGACGACGAAGTACACAACCTTACGTCATTCAAAGCGGCCTTTAGAAGAAAGTTCAATGTATTTATAGCAGAAAATGCCGAAGATGGTCGGAAAATAGTTGAGCAAGAAAAAATACACATTATTTTAAGTGATCAGCGAATGCCTAAAATGACGGGGATAGAATTTTTTCAATCCATATTGGAAGTGCATCCCGATCCTATACGCATATTGATTACGGGTTATACCGATATAAACGCAGTGGTAGATGCCATTAATTTGGGACAAGTGTATAAATACATCACCAAACCATGGCGCGATGATGAAATCATCAATTTTGTTACAAAAGCCTACGAAGTGTATACTTTGAGAGAAGCCAACAAGATATTGACAGAAAAACTACTCGATGCCAATCAAAAATTGGAATTTTTGGCACGTCAGAGTTTGCTTTCGTAAGCACATATTGCTTGTTATAGCATTAACGGCCATCACGCTTGTACAATGTATACAAGCATGATGGCCGTTATTACATGTGTGTAATAGATTAAGATATTAAGGTTTATCTAATAAAATGCGCTTCAGCTTTTCAGGATTTTCATAAACATCGTAATTTGCTGATAAAATATTGCCTTTTTTATTGATAATCATATATCTTGGAATGCCTTTAATATTGTATTGCGTGAGCAGCATTTGCCAATCATCTGCGTTTAAATAATAATGAAAGCCCCTTATTTGTTTAATCATGGTTTTCCAAGTATCCTCCGGCGAGTTATCGGAAGCTATGTTAACAAAGGCTACAGAATCTCTTTTAAGTTCCTCTTTCAAAGGGGCAAGTGTTTGCATACCTGCACGGCAGGGGGCACACCAAGTAGCCCAAAAGTCGACCAATATCATTTTTCCTTCATGCTGCTTAGCAATTGCCTGTAGCAGTTCATAATCATTGCTACGGGGTGTTTTCATGACTATTGATCCATCTATAGCAGGTTGCTTTTGGATTCGGCGAATTTCTTTGTCAATAATGCCTGTGATGGTTTTGGATTTGGCCGATTCTCGGTATTTAAAAAGCAAGCCTTCGTTATCAGTTGGGTTATTTTTTATTTGATTCATTATGGGATAAAAAAGTAGTAAGTCATGTGTCCAATCTGGAAATTGGTAATAGTCTTGTAAATATTCCAATTCAGTTTTGGCATTTAATGCATCGTTGTATTTTTCTATCTGTTTTCGGTAACGTTTTTTAAATTCTTGTGTAGCTACTTCTAAAGCGGCTAAATCCAAGCTACTATCTTCAATACCCATTTGTGCTTTTTTGAGTTGCGCATGCAAAGCAATATCTGCATTGGTTAGTAGCGTGCCTTTTTCTTGCAGTTGTTCAATTATCTTGATAATGCTTGTAGTAGGTTTTTTTGTATTCCTTTTGTTCAATAATGTCTTTAACAAATTTCTAGAATCAGCAGAGTAAAGTATTGCCGAATCGGCTAATGCGTGAATTAGCGCTTGCCGATAGCCCGTATCGGAATCAACATTAAGATTGATTGACAAATTGTTGGTTTTGATATTAATTAAATTATATTTTTTATATATTTCAACTTTTAGTTGAAATAAAAATAAATTTTCTGCATATTGTGCATTCAAATTTTTTTTCAAGATGGCGTATTCTTGAAAATCAACGATGTGATTATCGTATAACTTTTGAATAAATTGATTGTTATCATTATAATAATTGGTTGTTGTTTTACGGTATCCAATTGGAGAGTCATAATTTAAACTATCCTCTATTGGCAGAGGTGGCAACATTTGTAAATTGTAATTAGCGTCTTGTGCTAAAAAAAGCAATACGTTATTTAAATTGGAATTACTACCCATGCATATATTTTGGCTATATGGTTTGTTGTTGGGACGGTATTTATTAGCAATTAATTTGCTCTCATTTTTATTAAGAAAAAAATTATTTTTAGCCCCTGGTGTTACATACAGTGCGCTAGCTCTAGCGTAGTTTCTGCCATTGACATCAATTGTATAATTAACACTAATAATTTGAGCAAAATAAACAGGAATAGAAAAAAAATAACAATTATTGCGATAGTCTTTTGGAGTAAATTCGCCAAAAGCAGAGCTTATTTTGCAGGTTGCATTTTTTTCAGTACTTGGTGTTACTACGGCAATTTCAGCCAAATTGTTGTAGGAAGAACTACTTGTATAGGTAAAGGTGGGTACACTCATTTGTGTTTTAAGTAAATCGTTTGGCAGGTTATTGGTACAATTAACCATTGTGGAGGTGCTACTACCAATTTTGCAGGCTTCTTCGCTAATTGATTGAACAAAAATTTCTGTTTTTTGCTTATCATTTACCAGGGTTATGGAGTTGACTGTATTGCTAATGGCGGTTGTTTTTTCGTATTGCCATATTTGATTTTTGTAAACAACGGTGTTTTCATGCACGCCTAATACCCATTCAAGTTGATGTGCCGCATTGAACCAATTACCTTTGAAGGTATTTGAAAACTGATCAATACTAGTGGTGGTGTTTTGGGCTTGTACAAAATGTAACAGACAACCCAGAAATACTGCTACATAAATAGACCATACGTGTTTCATTGCAAGTAAATAGCGTTTAATTAACAATGTTTCAAACATATGGGTTTTTTTGTAAAACCAATGTACGTGTATGTAAAAATTTATTTTTTAATTTAGTTATTTGTTAATAGTGGTTTTTTGCGTTAGGGATTGACGCGAATACCCCACAGCCGACATCCTGAAAGGTGGCGGCGAGGAGTAGCAGCAAAAGCCCGACCCGAAGGGGAACGCCCTGTTTTTGACTACTTAAAAAAACAATTGTGTTTAGGAATGAGGGGCAAAAGCGCGCTTTACAATGATACCCAATTCTTCGTCTATAAAATCTTTGGTACCGTACTCCACTACACGTCCAATTTCTTTTCCGTTTTTGAGTACAATAAAGGTTGGTACGTTGGTAATATGGTATTTTTTGTGCAAGCCGTAATAAGTTGTTTTGTTGCGGTCTACAGCAATGAGGGTAATATTTTGTTGGGGATAATTGCTTTTATTGACCAATCTAAAAAAAACAGGCCATAAGTTTTGTGTATCGCTGCACCAAGTGCCACCAAAAACAAGCATGGTAAATTGCGTTCCATATTGTTTAAACGCCTGTACAGCCGCCGCATTGGCTGTGCCATATTGTTGGTTTTGGGTAAACCATGAAAAGGCGGTATCCGATGCAATAACCTGTTGGTTGATAATGCCTTTTAATACCTTGGTTTTGCTGTCGGGAATTACTTGATAATGCACTTGCTGTACATTTTTGCAGGCACTGAAAATTAGTAATAAACCACAGATAGCGAGAGTTTTACGCATAACAGCAATATGTTTAGGATGCTTGTAAATTGGTTTTGAGTTCTAGTAAAAACGAACGAAAATGGTTGAGCGATTGGATGAGCGTCATTTCCTTATCGGCTACAGATTTATTGGCTTTTAAATATTCTTTAGCACCCTCTATGCTGTATTTTTTGTTGCGCAGCAAATGGTGAATAAGTTGTAGGTTTTTAATGTCTTCTACCCTGAAAAGGCGATCACCTTTGCGTGTTTTGCGTGGTTGCAAAATATCGAATTCGTTTTCCCAAAACCGAATTTGCGAATTGTTTACTTTGAACCATCCGGCTACTTCTGAAATGCTGTAGTACAATTTTTTTTCCAAAATGTCGATAGAGGGCACGTCAATCAGGTCGGCAGTGGCATCCATTTCTTTGAACGATTTACGGCCACGTTTGCCAAGTGGATTCTGCGTTGACGCTTCTGACTTTTCAGTTGATTCGTTAAGCAACACAGGTGAAGGCGTTATTTCGGAAAGGTCAATAGGGTCTGCAGAATTTAACCAATTGTCGGAGGATGTGGTGGTGGTGTGTTGCAAAGATGCCTCCTCTACAGCAACCGCTTCTGTGGACAAATCGGGGGTACTATCGGGTTCGATTGCGGTGGTGGCAGCTTTTATTTTTACTGCAATTGTGTTATTACTGTACACAATGGTAGAGGCCGATTCGGTATTTGCCGCAGTGTTTGAAGTGGTGGTTTCGGCCAATAAGTCTGCTGCTGTTGCATGCTCTTCTTCGCTGTTGCCCAATACATCAAGGGTAGTAGCAGTAGTTTGCGCTTCCACAAATGTTACAGCAGTATTTTCCAACAAGGTATCGGGTATATCTGCTATCGGATTTGTAGCTGCAAGCGGTTCGTTGATGGTAGAAGGCAAGTTATTTGTTGCAGGCGCTTCTTCGCTGTTGCTCATTACATCATGGGTAGCAGTAGCTGGGGCTTCCGCAAATGTTACAGCAGTAGTTTCCAACGATGTATCTGCTATTGGGTTTGTAGCTGCAAGCGGTTCGTTGGGGGTAGTAGGCAAATTGTTTGTTGCAGGCACTGCTTTGGCCTTTTTAGCAGGTGGTTGCGGCAAAATGGGATTGCCAAATAAATCTAATTGTACCGTATCCATACCGTAAAAATAACAAACACTTACGTGTGCTGATGCAAATGGTTTAAATGGTGGAAAAAAGTATGCCTTTTGTAGTACCATGAGTCAAAAATCGGGTAAATGGCACTTCCAAATTTAAACAATCCTTTACCAATTGGGTCAACAAAAAATGGTAATTTCACCCATTCAAACATACTCAAAACGATTGTTATGCCCCGCAGTAAAATAGCCGGAGTTGGCAAATATTTGCCATCTACCGTTGTTACCAATCAACAATTGACCGAATTAATGGATACAAGCGATGCTTGGATTCGGGAGCGTACCGGTATTGAACAACGCAGGTATGCCAAGCGTACCGAAGAAACAACGGCTACAATGGGTGCCGCAGCGGCAAAAATAGCTATTGAACGAGCCGGCATTACACCACAAGACATCGATTTTATCATTTTTGCTACCCTATCGCCCGATTATTATTTTCCAGGCTGTGGTGTATTGGTGCAGCGGGCTTTACAAATGCGCGAAATAGGTGCTTTGGATGTGCGCAACCAATGCAGCGGTTTTATTTATGCACTGAGTATTGCCGACCAATTTATCAAAACAGGTATGTACCAAAACATATTGGTAATTGGTAGCGAAAAGCACAGTTTTGGTCTTGATTTTAGTACCCGCGGACGCAATGTGAGTGTCATTTTTGGCGATGGCGCAGGGGCGGTGGTAGTACAGCCTACCAACGAACCCACACAAGGGATATTAAGTACCCACTTGCACAGCGATGGTGCCCATGCCGAAATGTTGGCCATGTTCAATCCCGGAACGCACGGCAATAGTTGGACACCAACACCATATGCTACCTACGATGATGCTGATTACGGACAAACGTTTGTGAGCCACGCAATGATTGACAAAGGCGAATTGTACCCCTTTATGGACGGACAAGCGGTATTTAAAAAAGCCGTAGTAAAATTTCCGGAAGTGATTCACGAAGCATTGGCTGCAAATGGCTTGGCCGCTAGCAACATAGATTTGTTAATACCACACCAAGCCAATTTGCGCATTAGCCAATATGTGCAGCAGCAGTTGGGTTTAAGCAA
>JAIXOS010000200.1 GCA_027486695.1 Chitinophagaceae bacterium
CCGACACCGATGAAAAAAACAAAACCAACACCGACGATATAGAAGAAGTGGTATTTGTGGTACAAAAAGATGGCACCGCAAAAAAACAAAAGGTAAAAACGGCTATTCAAGATTTGAACTACATAGAAATAATAGAAGGCATTAAAGTAAACGACGAAGTGATTATTGCCCCTTACAACGTGGTAAGTAAAACCCTCAACAGCGGCGACAAAGTAAAAGTAGTAGCCAAGGAAACCTTATACGACGATACCAAGAAAAAAGAATAAACAACAGATAATCACTATTGGCAACAACAAGGATACCAAATGGGCAAATTGCCTACCCCTATCCTAATGTTCCAACAATCCAAATACAACCCATGTTCCCTATGCAGTAAGCTATCACAAGCATACACTGCATAAGGAACACACAATTGCAGAAAACAATTGTTGTACAAAAAAACCATCAAAAGTATATCAATAGCCTTTAGTTTTACAAAGTGGCAAATACACCTTTAACCATCACTTTTTTGGGTACCGGCACAAGCAGTGGCGTGCCAATGATTGGCTGCGATTGTGCAGTATGTACCTCTACCAACCCAAAAGACAACCGCCTGCGCAGTAGCATACTAGTAAGCTCCCCAACCACCACGATTGTGATTGATGCCACACCCGATTTTAGGTACCAAATGCTCCGATGCAACAACAGGCAATTGGACGCTATTGTATTTACCCATCCGCACAAAGACCACATTGCCGGCCTCGACGATGTGCGCGCTTATAACTACTTTTTAAAAAAAGCCATTGACTTATACGCCAATCCCCTAACCGAAAAACACATTAGAAGCGAATTTTACTACGCATTTGAAGAAATTAAATATTCCGGCGTGCCGCTGTTAAATATGCACACGATTGGCCTAGAACCGTTTACTATTGGCGACATTACTTTACAACCGATTGAAGTAATGCACATGCGCATGCCGGTGTATGGATTTAGAATAGGCGATTTTACCTACATTACCGACGCTAATTTTATCAACCCCATAGAATTAGAGAAAATTGTAGGCACCCAAATACTGGTTTTGAATGCATTGCGTAGAGAAAAACACATCTCGCACTTCACTTTGTCCGAAGCTGTAGCCTTAGCCGAGCAACTGCAAGTGCCAAAAGTATATTTAACCCACATCAGTCACCAATTGGGCTTACACAACCAAGTTAATACCGAAATACCTAGCCATATCCAATTGGCCTACGATGGACTTACCATCAGCATCTAGTTTTTATTTGTTATTTTAGATGTGTTAATTATTTTTGATAAAATAATTATCCACTTCCATCAGATAACAAATGAAACTACCAATAAAAGACTACTTCGTTTTATCAAAAAAAGAACGCAATGCGGCTTTCGTATTGATTGTTTTCTTAATTGCGCTCATTGTATTGCCCTTGTGCTATACCCCTCCAAATGTAACTCCCACTCCCGATCCGCATTTCGAAAAAATGGTGGTTCAATTAATGGATCAATCAGCAGAAGCCAACCACAATACCCCTAGCGAATGGCAAGAATTTGCAAACCCAAACAACGAACAGTACAGCCTTTTTACATTTAACCCCAACACTTTAAACGCCGAAGGGTGGCGGAAACTAGGTGTAAAAGACAAAACCATTCGCACCATTTTTAATTACCTAGGTAAAGGAGGACATTTTTACAAGCCCGAAGACATCAAAAAAATATGGGGCTTATCGCCCGAAATAGCCAATCGCATCATCCCTTATGCGCAAATTGAAAACACCGCCAATACCGAAAAGCCTTCTTACGCAAGCGCTTGGAATAAAACAGCCGGCAAAGCAGCCCCAATACCTGAGTTTGATATCAACACGGCTACAATTGAGCAATTAAGAGGCATTAAACAATTAGATATTGGACTTGCTTATCGTATTTTAAAATTTAGGGACAAACTAGGTGGATTTATTTCGTTGGAACAAATTAAAGAAACCCACGGCATGACCGACACCTCGTTTATGACAATAGAGCCCTATTTGAAAAAACAACCGAGTGTTGTATTCAAAATCAATATCAACACTGCGTCGGAAGACGATTTAGGCAACCATCCTTACATCAATAAACCCTTAGCAAAAGCCATTGTATTTTATCGGAATAAAAACGGTTTGTACCAAACAGTTGCCGATTTGAAACGAATTGTGTTTTTAAAAGACGACCTCTTGCAAAAAATAGCTCCTTACCTATCGGTGCAATAAAGTATCGCGCAACTACACCCCGGTTAGGATGCTCCACAGAATTGCTACTGTTGAACGGTGCCAACGCCCATGCAGTTCTATAGTAGTATTGGCGTTGGGCTCATACCCACTATAAGGCTACCATGTAGCCTAAATGATTGGCCTTATCAAAGGGGGCTGCCAATAAGCTTTGTACAATAGCTAAGCAAGCGGAACTTTTGTAAAAGCCAACATCGGCCTATGCACGGTTGGCACCTACAAAAAAGCAGTATCTATATGGGGCAATATATAAAAATTCAACCTACAGGATGTACCCAAAACAACAGCCCCCTTTTGATGGTCAAAAG
>JAIXOS010000459.1 GCA_027486695.1 Chitinophagaceae bacterium
GATACGTGGTTGCTTAAATCGCTATTGATTTGCAAAACATCTAACTATAATTTAGTTAAAAACTATAGTGTTACTTTAAATGTGTATATGGGAAGCATAGGGGCGTAATTAACTGGCAATTTTATTGACAGCCCGTCTTCATTTTGTTTCCAGTCAACAGCACCTTTATACCCTAATAATTGTACCGATGTAATGTTTTCTTTTCCTGCGGCCATCGCTTTTACTAGAGCCTCTTGGCTTTTCCAGCTTCTTACAAAAACATACACTACGTTTCCTTTTGCAGTAAAGCGAATGTCGGCAGGTGTTTTTTGTGAAGTAGCATCGTTAAACACATCTTTCATCGTATTTTTATCCGATGCTTCTTTTTTCTCCTTTTCCGCATCTGTTTTCTCGCCTTGTAATTTCCATGCATGCGTACCATAAATACTTTCGCTATTTACTTTCATCCATTCACCTACCGATGCAAGTCTGCTTAGGCTTTGAGCACTAATTTCACCTTCGCCATTAGGCCCTACATTTAATAAAAAATTACCATCGGCACTTGCTACTTCAATTAAGTTTCTAACCAATACTTCTGGAGATTTATAAGTAGTATCGTATTTGTTGTAACCCCATTGGCGACTAATGGTAATGCACGATTCCCAAGGTTTTGCTACCGCACTTTTATTCAATTTTTGTTCCGATACGTTAAAATCGCCTTCGCCATTGCCAATACGTTCGTTAATGATACATTTCGGCTGAAGCTTTACAATTAATTCACGTAATTCTTTGCTTTGTTCTTTGTTAATTAATTCTGGGGTATCAAACCATATAACACCTACAGGACCATATTGCGTTAGTAACTCCTTTACCTGTGGCTTTACCTTGCGTTCAAAATATTTAGAAAAGTCTTTTGCATCTTCATTAGGATAATCCCATGTATTACTTCTACCACCTTTTGTTGGCCAATTGGTAGGCACATCAGGGTCTGCCCAATCACGTCCTAAAGAATAATAGAAGCACAACTTAACGCCATATTTTTTGCAAGATTTTGCTAACATGGCCATAGGATCTTTACCATAAGGGCTTGCTTTTACGATGTTATATTCATTACTCGGCGAATTAAACATAGCAAAGCCTTCGTGATGTTTGGTAGTAACTACGATGTATTTCATTCCTGCATCTTTAGCGGCTTTTACCCATGCATCGGCATTAAACTTTGTTGGATTTAATTGTGAAGCAATAGTGGCATACTCCTTCAAAGGAATTTTTTGCCACAACATAAAATGTTCGCCCCCTTTATAAGGCTTACCTTTCCAATCACCGCCTGCTACAGAAAACAAACCCCAATGCACAAACAATCCAAACTTGGCTTCTTTCCACCAATCCATTCTAGTATCGCTTGGTTGTGCAAAGCATTGGCTGCTTAGCGCAATAGCAACAAGTATTAAACAAATTAATTTTTTCATTATTAGATTTTTTATTTTTTTTCAAAAGGCGTATCTGTTCTAAAAGGAGAAGCAGGTAAACCATCGAAGTTAAATAGATTACCAACGGCATTTTTTATGAAAGCATAGCGAACTGCAACAGGATTGGTTACTGATGCAGCCGAAACCACTACCTTATTTTTAACAATCATTGCATTAGCAGGAACATAGTCAATACGGTTGGCAGAAATAGTGAATCCTACAAGTGAATCACCTTGTACCTTCAGCCCTTTTTTTGCATGTGTGAAACGAATTTCAATAGCGTTATTCTTCGTTTTAAACGATTGGTAAATAGGTCCAGCATATTCTAATTTCTTTTCGCCATAAGCCAATGCCCTAGCAGCAAGTGCCAACCTTTCGCCAACAGGTTTTTTGTTGGTTGGATGAATATCTGTTGTATCACCACAATCAAGTGTCACAACCATTGCCGTTTTTGGTGTATTAAACGCAGTGTATAATTGTGCTTCCCTTATCTCAGGCGTATTAGTACGAAAAGGTGCGATTTGTACGAATAAAAAAGGAAATTCGCCTAAACCCCATTGGCTACGCCAATCTTTAATCATTCTAGGGAACATTTTTGCATACAATTCAGGGTTCCCAATATTCGATTCACCTTGGTACCAAATAACCCCTTTTATGGCATAAGGAATTAACGGTTCAATCATGGTTTTGTATAAACTTCCATAATTTCCACTGTTCATTGGATTAGGATTGGATGGCGCTTGTGGTTTTTGAGGTATTGTTCTTTTTTCAGCTACGGCAAAGGCTGAATCTGCTTTCCATTTTATTGTAAGCGAATCTTTTATTAAATTAAAAGCAGCGATTTTTGATTGATAATTGACGATTACTTGTTCGTATTTTTCATTTGCAAGCGCAAAGTCTGGATTGGACAAGAACAACTCTTTACGCATCCATTTTTCAACTTCTGTACCGCCCCATGATGAATGTATAATACCAACGGGCACATTTATTTGTTGGTGCAATTGCCTAGCAAAATAATAAGCCACTGCTGAAAAACTGACCACATTTGTGGGATTGCAAACTTTCCATTTTGCATTGATTGATGTAACTGGTTGTTTGCTATTATTATTGCGAGGCAGAGAAAATTCTCTTATCAATGGATAATTTGCAGCAGCTGCTTCGGCTTCCCAATTTAAAAGTGGCTTTTGAGGTGGTCTTGGGCCCAACTGTCTTTCCATATTGCTTTGCCCACCTGCAAGCCATACTTCACCAATGGCTATATTATGCAATACCACTTCATTTTTATCGCTAATAAAACGCATATCAAGTGAGGCTGCATTTGCTTTCATGGGTGATAACTTAACCATCCATTTACCATCCACCACAGGGGCTTCTTTTTTTTGCCCATTAAACTCAATGGTAACCGTTTTACAATCTAAAGCAGTACCCCAAATAGGGACTTCAACTTCTCTTTGCAATACCATATTATCTGTAAAAAGAGAGAAAGGTTTTACTTGTGCATTCACGCTAA
>JAIXOS010000438.1 GCA_027486695.1 Chitinophagaceae bacterium
ATTACCAAATGATTGATTTAAACCAGTTGGCGCTGTGGAAGTTACTCCCGTTATAGTACAATTTGATGTTGTATTCCAAGTAGCCGTTGGCACTGCACCTCCATTTTGTGCATGCGTATAAGTAGATGCAGCCGCAAAACTGATTGTACCGGTTGGTGTAATTGTACCAGCATTAGAAATAGTACCACTTACTTGCAAATCAGTGCCTGTACCATCACTAATAGTCAAAGTTTGACCTGAACTTACCGTAATTTGTCCGCCTGTATTCACCACCAATTGATCGGCAGCTACACTTGCTCCTACCGTAACCGTATGACTATTTAGAATGGTAATTGTATTTGCATTGGCATCAGGAGCCAATGAAGCACTAATCCAAGTAGAACCATCAAAAGAACTTTCCCATGTACTAGCACTAGCCCAGTTACCCGATGTTTTGGTTCTGAAAAAATCCGATGCCACCGTACCTACAGGAGTTACACTATTAGAAGCTGCACTTGCCGCACCTATGCCTACACTGTTAGTAGCAGTAACGGTGAAAGTATACGCAACATTATTGGTTAAACCAGTAATTGTCAACGGACTTGTGCCGCCATTAACAGTCAAGTTTCCGGGAGAAGAGGTTACAGTATAAGAGGTAATACTTGCTCCACCATTAGAGGCAGGAGCTGTAAAACTTATCGTTGCTTGCCCATTACCTGCCGTTGCTGATACACTTGTTGGTGCACCAGGAACAGTAGCCGGAGTAACACTGTTAGACGCGGCACTTGCAGTACCTGTACCAACACCATTAGTTGCTGTTACGGTAAAGGTGTAGGCCGTTCCGTTGGTTAAACCCGTTGCTGTTATTGAAGTGTTAGTACCAGTAAAAGTAGCCCCTCCGGGATTTACAGTTACTGTATAATTTTGTATAGGATCGCCACCATTCGATGGAGCTGTAAATGTTATTACCGCTTGTCCATTACCTGCTGTGGCCGATACATTGGTAGGAATACCCGGCACCGTAGCACCCGGCGCGGGAGTAATACTGTTCGATGCGGCACTTGCTGCACCTGCGCCTGCTAAGTTATTGGCCACTACAGTAAACGTATAACTTGTACCATTGGTAAGGCCAGTTACTGTAATAGGGCTTGCTGTATTATTGGCTGTAATATTATCTGGCGAAGAAGTTACGGTATAAGAAGTAATAGCCGAACCGCCATTTGATGCCGGTGCAGTAAACGCTACTGTAGCTTGCCCGTCTCCAGCTGTTGCAGTGCCTATTGTAGGCGCGCCCGGTGTGGTGTAAGGTGTAGCAGCTGTACTTGCTGTAGCAGTACCCGCACCTGCAGCATTCACTGCTTTTAACTGAATATTATACGAAGTACCATTTGTTAATGCAGTTGTACCATCAGAAGATAATGTTGATATAACAAGCGGACTACCGGTAGTTCCACTTGCTCTTGTTCTAAATGTAGTACCACCATCGGTTGAATATTGGTAATTGGTAATAGCAGAACCACCCGTTGAACCAGGTGCCGTAAAAGCGACCGACAACTGTCCACTGCTAGGTGTTATAGTACCAATTGTAGGTGCACCAGGTGTTGTAAACGGAGTAGCCGCTGTACTAATACTTGCCGTACCTGATCCGATTGCGTTTACCGCCCTTAATTGTATGTTATACGAAGTTCCATTTGTTAATGCAGTGGTACCGTCTGTAGACAAAGTAGTAATTACAAGCGGGCTTGCGGTTGTACCACTTGCCCTATCTCTAAAGGTTGTACCCCCATCGGTTGAATACTGATAATTGGTAATTGCAGAACCTCCAGTTGCACCCGCAGTAAAGGCAACAGATAATTGACCGTTACTAGCAGTAATAGTTCCTAAAGTAGGTGCGCTGGGAGTAGTAGCAGGAGTAGCCGCTGTGCTTGCCGTTGCTGTACCATCACCATTCGCATTTACTGCTCTTATTTGAATGTTGTAAGATGTGCCATTGGTTAATGCTGTTGTACCATCAGCAGATAAAGTTGTGATGACAATTGGACTAGCTGTTGTGCCGGCTGCACGTGTTCTGAAAGTTGTACCTCCATCGGTAGAATATTTATAACTAGTAATAGCCGAACCACCATCAGAACTTGGTGTAGTAAATGCTACAGAAAGTTGTTGGTTACTTGGAGTGATTGATATTGCAGTTGGAACGTTTGGAACCCCTGCAAGCGCAGTTACTGTTCCATTTAATGTAACATCATCTACCCTAAATGTACCAGTTGTTGCCGCAGATCCCGCTGTACCATTTGAACCAACCGTGCCATATGGATAAAAACGAAAAGTAATCGTAGCCGCAGCAGCAGTCGAAAAATCAGTGAAGTCCCAAGTTGCTGTTGTACCTGTTGTTGGAGTAGTTGGAGCTGAACCCCAATCAGTTGAGGTGACAAAACCATCAGTACTGTACCTTACCTCCAATTGTCGTGGGCAAGTATTACTACCTTGGCGAAAAAAACTCAGGCTAGTTAGATTTAATTGATAGCCTGAATTTGCTGTAACAGAAAATTCCACATATGAAGTATTTGAAATACTAGCCGTATTATTAAGGGTAGTAGAATTAAAGACGTTAGCAGTAGCATTACATGTAATCGTACTTCTTCCCATTGCAGTACCTGTCGCATTTGTCGCAACAGTTGGAGTATTCCCATTTGTTGGACATGCCGATGTACCGGTGAACGTATTTACATAAATCTGGCTAATGGCCATGTTATAAGAAAAGAAAGCAAAAAAAAGTATTAGAAAATGTTTTACATAAAAAAAGGAATTTACTTCTTGGCTATTGTTAGAAGAAAAAACATCTATCTTTTTACATTCCTTACGAGTTTCAATAAACCCAGAATAATTATTTGGTTCGCAATTTGACTTAAAGTAATGCTTTCTCATAAACAGTGTTTTGGTGGCACAATTGGGGGTACTTGTTGCTTTCATACTATGCTTTAATGGTTCGAAGGTATTTTGAATGTTCAGTTGTTTGTGTATTAGGTACATGATATTATTGTTAACAAACACAGTATCATGTATTTTGTTGTTACGCTCACCTTATAATTACATTAATGCTTCCTCGAAAAAAAACCTGCCTACAAAAAGAATCTTTTTTGAGTTGACTGCTCTTTTTTCAACACCCTGCGGTGTAGCAGCCTACTCCTTTATTGTTCAAAAAACGAAAAACATCCATTCATTACTACTTGACTAAAAGCACATTTCGTGCACTTTTAGGGCTTTTCAACATACAAACAATCGAGGTTTTTAGGGTATAGGATACTTGAATAAACAGCAATTTAGCTAAATTATTCTTAAAAAAACAAGTATCCGCCATAAAAGTTGATACATAATTTTTAAACTAATACCGATGTTTAGTAAAAAAAATGCAGAAAAAACTATTTAAAAATGAAAAAACAATAATTTTCAAGATTGCGCAGCGTTAAAATAACACTTCATGCGTTTCAAACAAGACATGCCATTAATTGTTAATGAAAAATGATTAGTGGTAGGTGGCAAGTTATAACTTACTACTCACCACCTCCTACATGCACAAACAGGATTCCCTAGCTCCGTTTACAGTAGTACCACTGTTGAACAGTCTTGAACGGACGAAATGGTCGTACATTTTTCGTCCTTGACTTTTTTGCCTCTTTTTTTGTCAAGAAAAAAAGAGGGGCTGAGTAAATTCGGAGGCATGAGGCTGAAAGGGGTAAGGTCTTAAATGGTTCGTCAATGCGAG
>JAIXOS010000162.1 GCA_027486695.1 Chitinophagaceae bacterium
AAATTACTGTGGGGAAAATAATACACTTTCCTATTCTCGTTTTCTTGATATTTAAAAGCAAACCAAAATAAAAGTACTTGTGTAGCAATAAAAACAACTCCAGTTACACCTAAAGTCCACCAAAGCATGGAATCAACCTTTTCGCCATGGTTACTTGCTGCAGGATGAACCAATAGGGTTTTACCAAAATATAATTCATTGCAATACCAAACACCAACAAGGCCAAGTACTAGGAAAACAATCATCAAAAAACCATTAACCTTATTGTTTTGTTTTCTACTGACACTCTCCCCTTTCAGCAAGGATACATACTCACTTGCTTTTGCAATCTGAAAAATGACTACAAAAATCAATACAATTACCGCGATGGTTAAATACATTGTCATATCTAAATCAGTTTATTTAAAACAACATTTGCGTTGAAAAGTTGTATAGCTCACTAAAAATTACGTGTGATGTAAAATACTTTCTTTTAAGAATGGATGGTATTTAGGTATCAGTGGTTTGCTAGCCAAAGCTTTGGCAACTTGATTAATCATAATGCCCACAAACAAAAGAAGTATACCAAAATCTAACCAACCTAGAGTAACATGGTCTTTAACCAAACTACCCATAATTTGTTGGTAATAATCAATCCAGTGACCAAAAATTATCAACACTGCCATGAAAGTTAGTAAAGTGTAATTACGTTTTGCTGCACGTTTCATGAGTATTAACAAAGGACAAAGGAAATTGATAACTAAATTCAAGAAGAAGCTACCCCTGTACGGTCCTTGAACACGATGTTTGAAATAAATGGTTTCTTCAGGAATATTTGCATACCATATAAGCATATATTGAGAAAACCACAAATAAGTCCAAAATACAGAGAAGGCAAACATAAACTTACCTATATCATGTAAGTGTTCTTGATTGGTATATTCCAAATAGCCTTTGTTTTTGAGGTAAATAACCCATAGCGCAATCAAGCTCATTCCACTTACAAAAGTACTAGCAAAGTTGTACCAACTATACATAGTGCTATACCAATGTGCATCAATACTCATCATCCATAGCCAAGGAACGGTAGAACCAACAGTTAAACCAAACCAAACAAGAAAAGTTGCTGCTCTTACAGTATTTTGAAGAATAAACTTCGCTCCACTTTGGTTATCAAAAGGTTCTTTGTCAGCTTCATTACTTAACTGACGCATACGCCAACCCAACACACTCCATAGCACAATAGCTAAAGTGGTCCAAATAACAAAGAACTTGATGTTTAAAAAGCCAGATTTACCATTTAAAATAGGATCTTTTGCAACGGCATCAGTATCCAACCAATGGTATATATGGTGTTTGTGTGTAAATACTACAAACATCAAAATAGCGAATGTGATAGCACCAAATATAGGCACTAGCGTAGATATTGCTTCCGGTATTCTGCGGAAAGATTGTTGCCAACCACCCCAAGCCATTGTAGTAACACAAAGGAAAAACATACTTGCATTACATACCAATGTCCAAAATATGGTATTGTACATCAAAGTACCGATAAAAATTGTTTGTTCGTGTTCATCTTTACTCATTCCTTTTGTAATGAGTCCTGCTATGAAAGCAACTAAACCTATCGCAATTAACACATACGACCAAGTTTTTAGTTTAGAAGGAACTTCAAATTGTTCTTTAATTGATGCCATTCTATAAGCGTTTAATGTAGTGAGTACTTGAGCTGAAAAAATTATTTTGCTGGTGTAGCGGGTTCTGCCTTATCTGCTTTAGCAGCTTGTTGTTTGGCTTTAATGTAAGCTATTATTTGCCAACGTTGCTTTCTGCTAACCTGCGAAGCATAACTTCCCATTAAGTTTTTACCGTACGTTAGTGAATAGAACATTTGACCATCAGGCATTGCTTCATACTTTGCATCACCTACCAAAGTAGCAGGTTTAGCTGGATAAGGACCATCACCACCTTTATATAAAGGTCCGTTACCATCTAATTTAGCTCCATGACAAATTGCACAGTTGATCAAATACAAACGCTCTGCTTCAGTGCTTTCGGCCGCTGATAAAGTTTGTATAGGATTTTTTACCAATTTAGAGGCATTGTAATTAGTGGTATCGCCTGGTGCATCTTTGGCAATATGAAAGGGCATTTCTTCGCCCCTTGAAATGGTACCGGCAACAGGCTGGTTGTTGTAGTTGATACCTGCAGCTTCTAAATTGGAGTGATCTGCATACGATTCATAAGCTCTACTGTATGCCATGTCGGGCATATAAATAGTTCCTGGCTTACGCTTAATATCATTGCAACTAACCATCACTATGGCAGCAGCAAAAATGGAAAGAATATATGTTTTTTTCATGTTTATAGTATTAAGCAGCTACAATTTGAGATTTTTGAAACGGAATTTCATCGTTGTCATAACGGCCAAACCACCATCCTTCTTCGGCTATCTGAACATCGGTTTCTACGGCTCCGTTATTACTTAGAAAGCTCTTCAAATCGTCTACGTTTGTTTTATCTGTACATTCAATTGCCATAACAAACAAATCGTCTGTAGCCCTTAAATGAAAATGGTGCTTCTTTACAAAGGGGGCTAATTGGCACAAATAACAGAAAGTTAATACCATCCCAACCGCTGCAAAAAGTACTGTTAACTCAAACATAATTGGAATCCACGCAGGTAAAGCAAAATGTGGTTTACCGCCAATATTCAGAGGCCAATCTTTTGTAAAAATCCAACTGATACAACTAATTGCAGTAGTAGTACCCGTAATTCCATAAATAAAACCTGCTGTATGCAAACTTGTTTCTCTCATTCCCAAAGCATGGTCTAATCCGTGTACGGGGAAAGGCGTATACACATCCTGTATTTTATAACCGGCAGTGCGTACTTTCTTCACCGCAGGAAATAATACATCCTCATCATCAAAACAGGCTACTACAAATTTCTTTTTTGCCATATTGTAAGCTTTTATCTTTCAGCCAATTAGATTAATAAATATTAGTGTGCGTATTCATGAACAAATTCATCCACTTTCATTTTCTCTACTTTCGACATATCTTCTTTATAATTATCGCCAGTTGTCTTCAACACATATTTAATTTCGGCAATTGCAATGGTTGGGAAATATTTAGCAAATAAGAAAAAGCAAGTGAAAAATAAACCGAAAGTACCTAAGTAGAAACCTATCTCATAGGTAGATGGGCTGTAATAAACGCTCCATGAAGAAGGTAAGTAATCTCTGTATAAAGAAGTAACGATAATTACAAAACGCTCAAACCACATACCAATATTCACAATAACGCTCATGAAGAAGGTTACAAATAAATTACGACGCATTTTGCGTGACCAAAAAATTTGTGGACTGAGTACGTTACAAGCCATCATTCCCCAATAACTCCAACCATATGGACTAAACAAATACGCTCTACTATACCAAAATGTGTAACCTTCATATTTATTTTGGCTATACCAACCCATGAAAAGTTCAGTTAAATAAGCAATACCCACAATTGAACCAGTTAGTACGATTACTTTATTCATCGCCTCAATGTGTCCTAGTGTTACGTAATCTTGAAGATTGAAAACTTTTCTTACAATAATCATTAATGACTGTACCATGGCAAATCCGGAAAAGATAGCACCCGCTACGAAGTAAGGAGGGAATATAGTAGTGTGCCAACCTGGAATTACAGAAGTTGCGAAGTCAAAAGATACAATTGTGTGTACAGAAAGTACCAACGGAGTTGACAAACCTGCCAAAACCAAAGATAAACTTTCATGACGCTGCCAATGCTTGGTAGAACCTGTCCAACCGAAAGCTGCGGTTCCATACAAACGTTTTCTGAGTTTAGTTTTTGCACGATCACGAACCGTTGCAAAATCAGGAATCAATCCACTATACCAAAACAACAGCGATACGGTGAAATAAGTAGAAATAGCGAATACGTCCCACAATAAAGGAGAGTTGAAATTCACCCACAAAGGACCTCTTGAGTTGGGATAAGGTAATACGAAAAATGCCATCCAAACGCGACCCATGTGAAATATTGGGAATTGACCGGCACACATTACGGCGAAGATAGTCATCGCTTCCGCTGCGCGGTTTACACCAGTTCTCCATCCTTGTCTGAACAACAATAAGATGGCCGAAATGAGCGTTCCTGCGTGACCGATACCTACCCACCATACGAAGTTGGTAATATCCCAACCCCAGCCGATAGTTTTGTTTAGGTTCCACTGACCAATACCATAAGTTACCTCCCTGTATACACTGTACACACCAAACATTAACAATGCTACGGCAATGTAAAAACCAATGTACCACAATTTAGTAGGTTTTGCTTCAATAGGGCCTACAATATCCTCCGTTACCTGATGATAATTTTTATTACCTGATACTAACGGTTCCCTTAGTTGTGATTCGTACTTTAAATGCATCTGGTCTTGGTATTTATTTGTTAATTGGTTTTTGCCAAAAACAATTCATTTATTACAAAAAACTAGTTTAATTCTCTTTATTAATGATGCGTTGCTTCTGTATGATGTTCAGCAGCACCTTCATGTGTTTGCTTATGTCCATGTGCACCCTCTTCTTCTATATTTCTTACTTTAGCAAGGTAAGTAACATTTGGAAGTACGTGAATCTGCTCTAAAGAAAGGAACAAACGGTTAGGATTGTCTTTTCTGTGGGCAGTAATAGCACTTTTTGTACTATTGGCGTTTCCAAAAACAATAGCATCACTAGGACAAGCTTGCTGACAAGCTACTTTAACATCGCTATCCTCTAATATTCTGCTTTCTTTTTTAGCATTCAGTTTACCGGCTTGTAAGCGTTGTACACAGAAAGAACATTTTTCAATAACACCTCTTGAACGAACAGTTACATCTGGATTCAACACCATTCTTGTTAAATCATCGTTCATGTCCAATACAACGTTGTTCAACACATCGGCTTGGTTATTAGGGAAACTGTCTGCTCCTGTATAGTCAGCCCAATTGAATCTACGCACTTTGTACGGACAGTTGTTGGCACAATACCTAGTACCAATACAACGGTTATAAGTCATTTGGTTCAATCCTTCACTGCTATGGTTAGTAGCTGCTACCGGACATACGTTTTCGCAAGGCGCATTGTCACAATGTTGACACATCAACGGTTGGAATACTACTTTTGGATTGTTTAAATCTTCGCCACTGTAGTATCTGTCGATACGCAACCAATGCATTTCGTGACCACGCAATACTTCGGGCTTACCAACTACGGGTATATTGTTTTCCGCATTACAAGCTACTACGCAAGCGCCACAGCCAGTACAAGAGTTTAAGTCGATACTCATTCCCCATTTGATCCCCGGTCTGTCATACACAGGATAAATAGTTCCTTGTTTTTCGAAGTTCTCAATACCACCATAAGGTGCTAATTCAGCTTCCCGCTCAGCCCTAATTTCTAATGGATTGTGTTTGTACTCACCCAAGGTAAGTTCTTTCATTACCTCTGTACGATTTCCTTGAGAGGTGTTGTACACATTGTGGGTTTGTGTAAGCGCCACTTTATAGGTATCGCCTGTATCTTTTAATGTAACATTGGCTACATCGAACGATACTACTTTACCACTAAGGCTAGCAAAAGGATACACATTGGCACCTAAAGGAGTTCCTTCATCTGACACAGCAGATTTACCTAATTCCGCATTGCGGCCGTAACCAACAGCAATACCAACGGTTGAAGGATGTGTACCAGGTATAATTAAGGTAGGTAATTTAACGCTTTTTCCATTAACCGAAATTTCAACAACATGCTTAGGTGGTTGCACTTCGTAAGCATCTGCCTGCCCGCCATTCGTTAAATCAATATTCAACAATGTTTTAGCCATTGCAGGCGACACAATTAAGTAGTTATCCCAAGTTGCTTTTGAAATTGGATCGGGCATTTCTTGTAACCATGGATTGGTTGCACTTTGTCCGGCACCGATACCTATTTTTTGATATAGTTGCAATTCTATACCTGTTACTTTTTTTGCGGAAGCAATAGTACTTACAGCATTAGATAAAGCACTAGCATTGTAAGCTGCACTACCAATTGTAGCCGCTGCAGGTACAATAACACCGTCTTGTAAAGCTTTATCCCAAGCAGCTTCTGAGCCTAATTTTGTAGACCAAAAACCTTTTAAGAATGCCAAATAATCTGTAGTGGCTCCGCTCCATTTCAATAGGCTGTCTTGCCATTGACGTGTTTTGAATAACGGATAAATAGTGGGTTGTAGTAATGAATAATAACCTGTTTTGATTTCAGCATCGCCCCAACTTTCTAAGTAGTGATGGTTAGGCAACACATATTTAATCAATTTTGATGTTTCGTCTAGTTTACCACTAAAAGAAACTGTAAGTTTCACTTTACCTAGTGCAGCAACAACTTTAGCGCTATCGCTCCACGTGTATACAGGATTTGCGCCTAAAACAAACAAACCGCCAACTTTGCCTGCATTCATATCATCAAGCAACTGAGCAAAATCGGCATCGCTACCTTGACCTAGCGTGTACAAGGCAGACCAATCAATCGTTTTGCCATTGCTTTGAATTGCTTCATTGATGGCATTTACTACCAACTGTACATTCACATCGTTGGTACCGGCTACTACTAATGCTTCGCCTTTGCTTGCTAGCAAAGCCTTAGCCGCTTTGGTAATACCAGTTTTTAAGGCCTCATCGGTAATATTGGTAATTGCTTGACCGTTTACCGCATTCAACAAAGCAACTGCTACGACACCTGCTTCACTTGGACGGTGTAAAAATCTTTCATCAGCATTACTACCTGTTAAACTTGCAACACTTTCAAAATGAAAATGTTTGCTCATTTCGGGTTGTTTTTCGTTGATGCGCTTGCCTTTAGCATATTGCTTGGTAAACTCTACCGGACTAATCCAAGTACCCAAGAAATCGGCACTTAAGCTAACAATCATCTTAGCATTATCAAAACGATAAGAAGGAATGGCTTTTTTGCCATAAGCTATTTCGTTAGCTAGTGTAATGGCATTGTAAGAAATAGCATCGTATGTTACGTGCTTGCTACCGGGATGTTTGGCCAAAAATTGACCGATCACTTCTTTTGTAGAAGGAGATACTACCGAACTTGTTAATACAACAATTGGTGCACCACCCAAGCTATTGATAGCGTCGGCAATTGATTTATCGATTGCTTCGTAGGTTACTTCTTTACCGGCAATAGTAGGAAAACGCAAACGAGCGGTGTCGTACAAATCCAAAACAGAAGCTTGTACCCTTGCACTTGTACCTCCTTTTGTTAGGGGACACAAATCATTTCCTTCTATTTTAATTGGACGGCCGTCGCGTACTTTGGCAATTACACTTACAGCCTCTCCATCTTGTACATAGGTAGTAGCATAATAATTTGCTATACCAGGTACAATATCTTCGGGTTTGTTAGCAAAGGGAATTGCCTTTTTAACAGGCATTTCGCAACTTGCTGCTACAGCTGCGGCAGCAGTACTAAATCCTAAGTATTTTAAGAAATCTCTTCTTGGAGAGGTTGTTTCTAATAAGCCTGTTTGAGACTCAAAAGGTAACTCTTCCTGAAATTCATCCTTAACTGCTTGGTTGTAAGCTTCGGAGTTGTTAAACTCTCCGAAAGATTGCCAGTACTTTTTTTGCTCCATAATTTATGTGCCTATCTCCTTTTGAGAGATTATTTATTAAGAGTTATGAATGTATTACGAACGTTGCTACAATTAAATAATCATATAATGATAGCGAATATTAATAGTGACATTTCTGACACTCGGTTCCACCTATTTTTTCAACGGTGATTCCTTTGGTGCTGTCTATTTTTCCGCTTTTCAAATCTGCATGGTATTTTTCATAAATGCTATAAAAACCATTGTCTTTGAATTGAACTTTTGTTTCGCGGTGACAATTGATACACCAACCCATACTTAAGTCAGTAAATTGTTTTACTTCACCCATTTTTTGAATTTCGCCATGACATGTTTGACAAGCTACTTGACCTGCTTTTACGTGTTGTGCGTGGTTGAAATATACGTGGTCGGGTAAGTTGTGTATGCGCACCCATTCAATTGGTTTTGCTTTAGATGCATCCCAAGGTTTGCCTTCTTCAAAACCGGCATATTTATATAGCTTTTTGATTTCGGCTGTTCCATTTACTTCTTCTCCGGCTTCGTCATATATTTTTTCGCCTTTGTATTCATTGATGGCCATATGACAGTTCATACACACATTTACAGAAGGGATAGTTGCTTGCTTGCCCTGATAAACACCAATGTGGCAATATTGACAGTTAATTTGATTAACTCCGGCATGCACTTTGTGAGAGTAATAGATTGGCTGAACCGGTTGGTAATCTTTACTGCGTCCTAAGTTAATAGCGCCGCGTGTAGTAAAGTATCCACCTATCATAAACAAGGCTATTACGCCCATTGCTATGTATGATTTGTTTTTCCAGAATGGTAAAGGCTCACCTTCAGCAATTCCTTCTTTTTCGTCGGATAGTTTTTTAAGATTGCTATTGACCTGCAACAAAATCAAAGCTACAACAGCTAATACCAAGGTAAGAATGCCAAAAAGAAGTGAATTATCGCTCTCAGCCTCGGCACCCGCAGTAGCAGCAGCACCGGCAGCAGGTGCAGGAGCAGCTTTTGCAGCAGTATTGATGTAACCTAAAATAGCGTCAATTTCTTTGTCGGTTAAATTAGGAAACAGGTTCATGGCCGTTTTATTGTACTCGTTGTACAAATTATTGGCATAGGCATCACCAGTTTTTAGAAATGCCTGACTGTTTTTTATCCAAGCGTACAGTTTCTTTTTATCAGGCCAACGATCTTCTACACCAGCTAATGCAGGGCCTGTTAATTTTTTATTGATCGCATGGCACGAGGCGCAATTAGCAGAAAATAGCGCTTTACCATCCTGCGCCTGCAATGTGTTGCCGAAAGAGAACGCCAAAGTAAATAATAGACCTACAAAAGTGATCTTAAAAATGCGTCTGATAATTACCATATTCACAGTCTGTTGTTTCTGGTGTGGAAAAATATCCGAAATCGGGGCAAAAATATGACACGAAAGTGACAAAAACTAAAGTAATGAAAAAAAAATTTAGCCTTATTCCATAAGGGTTTCAGCCGTTTTTTTGTTTTTAGCTGCCAAAAATCATTTTTTAGGGGGTATGAAAGAGCAACCTTTGCCAACTTTTGTAAAGAAAACGGTGCATCAAAAAAAAACCTCAATTTTGAACCATGTTGCATGGTTTAAGAAAAAAATGGAACGTTAACAAAGCGCAGTTTGTGCGCATCATCATCACTTTTGCCGTGGGCGGTAGCAGTTGTGGCATCCTTGGTAAAAAATTGATGCTTCAATTACCTTCTATGCATCCGCTCTTGTATGCATTTAGTTATTTAGTGGTTGTAACAGTATTGTGGCCCTTATGCATATTAGTGGTAAGTTGGTGTACAGGGGAGTTTTTGTTTTTCAAACATTATATAGGTTCTATCTTGCGCCGGTTATACTAATTTGCTTTGGTGTAAGCAATTGCATTTGTTTACCCTACTGTTATACTTATTGTACTTTATTATGTCTGCTTTGATACACAAAATTGCCATTTTTGCCTCGGGTGCGGGGTCTAATGCACAGAAGATTATTGGTCATTTTCACCAACATCCGCAAATACAAGTGGGTTTAGTTGTTTGCAATAAGCCCGGCGCAGGTGTAATTGGCATTGCCGAAAAACACCAAATACCCGTTCTACTGATAGAAAAAGAACCTTTTTTTAGAGGCGATGCTTACGTGAGTGTATTGCAAGCACAGGGCATTTCGTTTGTAGTGCTTGCCGGATTTTTATGGAAAATTCCGCCTGCGTTGGTAGCTGCTTATCGGGGTGCAATGGTTAATATTCATCCGGCACTATTACCAAAATACGGCGGCAAGGGCATGTATGGCAACCATGTACACCAAGCTGTTATTGCCAATAAAGAAACCGAAAGTGGCATTACCATTCATTATGTGAATGAATTTTTTGACGAAGGGGCACCCATTTTTCAAGCATCTTGTGTTGTTCATCCATC
>JAIXOS010000007.1 GCA_027486695.1 Chitinophagaceae bacterium
CAATTATTAATGGGTTGTGCAACTAGCATACCACAATTCAACAAGCCAAGTAAGCAGGTACTTAACCGAAAGCACTGTATTGAAAAGGAAGCAAGAAAAGCATTACGAAGGAACAACATAAGTGAATGTAATTTAAGATGAACATGTTTTTTTTCTGCGTTAGGGATTGAAGCGGATACCCCGCAGCGCAGCGAGGAGTATGAGCGCAAAGCCCGACCCAAAGGGGAACGCCCAAAAACTATGGCTTATTGGCCGAATCGATGTATACAATACCACGGCCGGCAGTACTCATATACACCCTTCCATACACATTTTCGTCGCCCACTACAAAATGCGCATTGCCGGGGCCTCCATATTGGTGTGCATCGTTGTTGATGCGTACCCATTTTTTGCCTGCGTCGGTAGAACGATAAAGTCCTACTGCATCGCTCCCGAAAATAGTACCCCATATATAAATGGTGGGATAACTACTACCCGGAGCCGCCTTGCCCAAACCAACCGCCGCGCAAGTATTGACACTATTGACTACCGAAAACGACTTGCCTTTGTTGATAGAATAAGCCAACCCGCCATTGCCTTTGGCTACCCAAATATGGCCTTCGTTTTGCAACACGGTACGAATGAGGGTACTACCGCCTCCGCCTACATATCCTTCGGGAGCAAAGGTTTCACCTCCATCGGTGCTTACATACAGGTAGCCGCTTGCGTTGTTGTAGGCATAAAAAATGGCATCGTTTTCGGGGTCGGCCACGGGTTTACTAGCAAATTCGAGGCCTTTGCATTCGGACCAATTTTGGCCATTATCGGTGGTACGCAAAGTGATGTAGCGGCGTTGCTTATTGCCCGCATTCCACAAAACGGTGGTAGCATTGGCCGATACCGCAACATGACCATCTTTCATATACCTATCGGGACCGTAGCCCATCAACTTCCAAGTATGCCCTTGATCTTCCGAATAATACCGGTGCTTGGCAGAGCGAACCATGTATTGTGTATTTTTAGCAGCTACAGCAATTGCAGTGGTAGAACCCATTGCGGGTGAATGACGCCCCCATTTAGGCGACTCATTAATGTTGTGGTGAACAAAACCATCATAATCGCCAATGACTGATACCAAAGGCCCGTTGGGAATACTTACTACTTCAAAAGGCACGGTTTCTTCGAGGCCCTTGCACATAAATTTCCATTCGGTAACATCGTCCCAAACATTGTTGCAACAAAAAATGCCATTGCCCGATGTTACAAATGCGCGGTTGCTATTAAAAGGATCCAATTCTATGGAACAAGCCCAATGTATGGCATGTTTATTTATCCAAGGAAAGCCATTGGTATCCATTTTTATTTTCTTCAGTTTAGACAAATCTTTCCAAGTATCTCCGCCATCGGTACTGGTAAAAATCACATCGCCGTGACCCCACGGTTGTTTTTCCCAATGACCATAAGTAGAGGCAATGATTTTTTCGGGGTCGTTGGGGTCAACACTGATACCACAAAAAGTTCTACCAACACCATAGGGCGTGCAATTGCTCCAAATGCCGGAATGGGTTTTGTAGCGATAAATAGCACCACTTTCCCAATTGCCGTAAGTAATGTAGAGCGAACTATCGCTAGCTAGGGCACAGCGCTGTGGCAACGCATTTTCCATACCGGGCGATATGGCCGACCAAGTTTCGCCGGCATCGCGACTTACAAACAGGTTTTTTCCTTTTTTAAATACCCCAACATAAATGACCGGAGTGGCCTCGCCTTGTTTGCCAAAACTTTTATCAAATTGCACAAAACTAATATGGCTATTACCTACATTGGGAAACGTTTTCACGGGACGCCAAGAAGCACCGCTGTTGGTACTTTTAAACAGTCCTTTGCCCCGAGAACCGCAAAACAACACCGAACCTTTGTTGGGATCTACAGCCAACATTTCGCCCTTTTGCCTGTCGGCACCGTTGCCATTGGCTTTGAACATATCGGTAACATCGGTAATAGCAAAGGTTTTGCCGTAATCGTTAGAACGTAGTATGGCAGATGTACCACCATTCCAATAGCTAGTTCCCACAAACAAGTACAATTTATTGGGCGCTTGGGGGTCTATAGCAAAACTTTCTACGCCTTGGTACGATAGTTTATCGGCGGGAGTCCAATCGAGCAACGGAGTCCACGACTGCCCTGCGTCATCCCAACGATAGGCACCACCAACATCGGTTCTACAATAAATGAGGTTTTTTTGGGTAGCACAAGTTAATACCGCCGTTACAAATCCGCCGCCACCAATGTTTACATTGCCAAATGTTTGCGCATTTACCAAGCCCACACATAGCCATGCCCAACAACTTATCAATATTTTTTTTATCACTATTTAATCAATTATAAGCTATACTATTCAAAAAAATTTAATTTTGGGCGTTCCCCTGCGGGTCGGGCTTTTCGCTCATACTCCTCGCCGCCACCTTTCAGGATGTCGGCTGTGGGGTAACCGCTGCAATCCCTAACGTTGGATCCATCTTAGCCAATCACTTGTTGCTCTGTAGTAGCTCAGTAGCCACCTTTTTCTAATGCAAGTGCCCCCAGTTTAGGGCATCGCAGGAACACTACCAC
>JAIXOS010000298.1 GCA_027486695.1 Chitinophagaceae bacterium
AATGACGCCGACTTCTTCCTTATGCCTTATGCCTTTTGCCTCAAACCTCATGCCTTATGCCTTATGCCTTTCCTCCGTGTCCTCTGTGAACCAACTCCGTGTTCTCCGTGGTTAAATCTCTCTTCCAAACAACAGATTGCTTCGTGCCTCGCAATGACGCCGACTTCTTCCTTATGCCTTATGCTTTTTGTATGATACTATTGAAACGAAAAGCTATAGCCAATATTTCCAATAGTACTGCGCATAGCTGATTTGCCCTCAACAGAACGCACTTGGTTCATCAACGTCATCAGCAAGTGATGTTTTTTTGCTAAAGCAAATCCTAAATTAAACCGCACATTGTGCACACTACTTACCGGTACTGTACCTATATCAGCAGTGCTTTTATTGAGCGATACCACAATACCCGTGGTCATTTTCTTTTTAAACAACTTTGAGTTAATGGCAAACGTAGGACCTAGTGTTGTAAAATTATTGTTTGCAATTGTATTGTAATTGATGTTGAAAGCAGCCGAAAAACTAGTACTTACCGGTACCCAATAAATACTGTAAGCCGTACTACCATTGTAAAATTGAGTACTTCCTCCATCTTTCAACTGACCGTTTTGCCTGTCAACTGCATCCTGATAGCTGAAATTGGTATTAATGTTTTGCATCAATTTATCTGTAGATCCTACATTCACATTGAGGTTCAAATTGGCATTTTGGGTTACTTGGGTAAAATTTAATGTGTCTAAATTTTGAAATTGGTTCACCTGATTAATAAGCTGAAAAATAGGTTTGATATTCATGAAGGTTTGAAAGTTGCTATAGCTAAAATTGGCGGCTACTTTGGCATTCGGGTTGTAATTAACATTGGTAGCAATAATGTATCGGGTATTTTTACCCGATTTGGCATCGTCTAAATCGTCTTGCTGTATACCAAAATTAGCTGATACAGCTGCTTTATTGCTAAAAAATGACTTAGCAAAATGAATGGTTACATTTTCTAAATCGTTGGCAAAAAAGTAAGTTCCCAACGTTTTGTAGCCCGGATCTATTCTTTCATACCCAAATCCGATAGTAGTGGTTTTTATGTGGTAATTAAATTGGGTTTTTATAGCCTTGTAATACGATGTAGAATTGCGTGCGTCAATAAAATTACTAAGTACATGCTGATACTTAGTTAACACTTCGCTAGTATCTCTTATATCTTTGGTAAGCGCGCTCATCGCATATTCGGCAGTAAATTCGAGGCCTTTGCTTGGACGCAGAGCCACGTTGAAACTTGTTACCAAATTTTGTTGAGGATACACTTGCACACTATCGGGTTTTAAACTAAGCGATTGCTGACGGTCAGATGCGCCAAAAACAGTCATTCCCAAAGTAGCTTTTTTGTTATTGGAAGTATACAATACTTTGGCACCATAACCCATTCGCTTGTATGCAGGTAGTCGGTTAACATCCGTGGTATCAAGTGTTACCGCTTTTTGCAATCGGCCATACATGGCGCTAATTTTAAAATTGCCTTTTGGCGATAAATCTACCCCGCCCCCCGTAAACTGATGCCCTTGTAAAGTATAAGGCGAAAAATTCATGGCCACATCACCTATGTGTGCAGTAATCCATTTGTAAGTAGGATGTACCCCAATACGATTGGGCGATGTAGGCGTTTGAAACTGATTGCCCGCATTGGTAAGATTGAGTGAAAAAGGCAAGTTCACTTGTCCGAACAACTGAACATTTACATTGCCCGACAAATACCAATTATTGGGGTCGCGACTGATAGGGTTATTACCATCATAATTAATAAAACTTGCATTTAGCCCCCCCGCAATTCGGAATGCATTACGCTTATTGAAGGTTTTTTTTAAGTTAGCAAAGTCTACACTTTGCGCACAAAGTACATCGACGGCTATTACCATCAACAAAACCAATATCGCTCGTTTGTTCAGCATTTGTAGCATAACCCAATCGTATTTAAATGAACTGTGATTATTAATTTTTCCTAATAGATACCGAATGACTCCTATCGCCCTCTCTATTGTCATTCATAACAATAGCAATGGCATACACATACGTGGTATTGGCTTTTACAGCTTTATCTACATACACAAACGTATCCGCCTTTAGAGAAGCGAGCTTGGAAAAAACGGAATTACCGGATTCTCTTCTGTAAATGGTATACATTTTTCGATCACTAACAACCATTTGAGGCAACGATAATTCAATACCCTCTGCAATATTGCGCACATAAAATACCGATAGTACTTCTACGGGTTGTTTTGCTACCGTAAACACGAATGGGGCAGAGTATACCGAAGTATCTTTTTTAAAGTTGACGGCTGCCACTTGATATTCATAGTCAATGCCGGCTTCAATGGAGCTATCAATCAGGCTATTGATAGGACTACTACCTAATAGTCGGAATATTTTTTCCGTTTTTTGCTTCTTCCAAACCACAAAGCGTTCTATAGTGGCATCTTGCTTGGCCACATCGTCCCAACCAATAGTCACGGTACCATTAGCATAATAAAACCGAAGGTTGGTAGGTGATGCCACTTCTACGGGACGGTTAGGCGAACTTTTAACAACATTGCTTTGAACACTCATCACCTGCGCTAAATTTTGCACTTTTACCGCATAGTAATAGTCGTTTTTACCACTCAGCGAAATTGCACTATCGATATAGCTGGCAGATTGAATGGGTCCGTCTATCAATGTCAGTTGATTGGGGTTGGTGCCTCTATATACATAAAAGCCATAAAAACCCGGTGCGGATTTCCAATCCCACTTTAGTAAAATATGCTTAGAAAACGGAGTAGCTGTTAGGTTTACTACCGGTTGAAGCGTAGCAAATTTGGATAACGTACCAACCGCTTCGGCTGGCAATTCCTGTTGCATCCGTAATTGCGGAATAAACAACGTACTGATTTTATACCGATATGTTTGCCCTACTTGTACTTTATAATCAATAAAACTAGTATCTGTAGGATGCATCACTGCAATAGTATCAAGCTTATCCTGACTATCGTATCGCATAATTTTAACGCCAGAAACATAATGCTTAGACATTATAGCATTCCAACGAAGTTGTATACCATTTTCTACCGAAGTAGCACTTGCAGAATGAACTATGGGTAAATTGGTTTTACTTAACGCCAATGCTACAACGGTATCTGACTGTAGCCCTTGATTGCCCACTTCGTCTTCCATTTGAACATAGGCTATTACTACTTGTTCAGGCGTAGCGGGCATATAAAAATCGTAGAATAGGGTATCGGCGGTAGCGTTCATTTGGGGCATGCGTGATTGCTCCGCTTTAAAGTTATTTCCTGTTTTTACGAACAATCTGCCCATTAGTTTTTCAGGTTGAAAAAACACCCATCTTGTCAACTTCAAGCTATCGCTAGCGTTAGATGCAGCGGGCACTGCCAATCCGTCCTGAACGGTTTTAGGAATCGGGACTGCCCAACTCACCTGCACTGCACTATCGTGGGTAAAAATGCTGATATTTGTAGGCTTTAAATGTGGCAGGTAATAATTGGGGGCATTGGTTTCGATAAAACTATAGCCTACCAACCGCTCGGTTTTGTTATTAGTTACGGCTTTTATAAAATACGTATAGGCAACTCCTTTTTGAGCATCTTTGTCTACAAACACATGCCCTAGTGCTAACTGTGTATTTAACGAACCATAAAAGGCCAAATAATCCTCTGGCTGCCGATGCTGGTTAAAATACTTTACTATATCGCTCTCTGTTTTTAGTTGATAAGCCGCCTTCAAAATTTTAATGTCCTCGAAAGTGAAATATTGTTTTAGTTCGCTCACTGTTTGTACCGGCTTTACCACGCCCACTATTTTAGCAGAAGACTCCTTTGAAACCAAATTTTGTATTGTAAAGGGTATTCGTTTAACCACGTAATAAGCAATGTCTTGTTGTGCAGCATTGGTACTAGTATCGGTACGCACAAACAGGTGTAAGAAGTTGCCATTTGCTGAAGTGCTAGCAGGTAGTAACCGATTGTTTAGTTCACTTGTTTGTGCATGTATATGGATAGACCATAAACAGAACAAAACAAATAAACCTATTTTATTCAAATTCATATTTTCAAATTTTTAAATTAAAATCCAAAATTTAACCTGCCATTTTTGTATTGGAATGATGCGGACAGGTTTACGCAAGCCTTGGCACAGATATTACTTGGATAAGGGGGGGTACAAAGGAAGTAATAACACTCTTTACTCCATTTTATTTTTGCATCATTACAGTTAGCGTCACAATTACCTAAGTTAGCCTGAAACGTAGTAGCCACATTGCCGCTAAACTCCCAATTGTTGTTTTTATAATTACCAGCAATTTGGCTATTGAAAGCAGCACTGCCACTAATACCTGCGCTAAAAACTCCCAATGATAAAGTAGCACTGCCATTAATGCGACCGTCTACATTGGCTTTTGCATCGAGCTGCTTTGTAACATCGTTATAAAAGAAAGAGGCTCCTGCATTAAAAGCATTACTAAACCGAAAATTTACGCCACCAATTTTTTTAATACCGATAGGTAAACTAAAGTTGTTACTTGAACTAATTGCCCCCTTGATGTAAACTCCCGAAAAATGTTGTTGCGAAAAAGTGTACACACCGTTAGGAACAGCAAATTTCAAGTTTCCTACTCTCACTATTTTGCTTCCTTGCACAAGCGGAAAAATATTCATAAAAGCATCTTTAGCCTCTTTGGGTACCGAGGCTTCTGCCACATTAAAATTATAGCCAAGCAATAAAGTAGCATTAGCACCTAGTAAGCCCGACATGCTCCCTACCCTAAAATTGTAATTTGCAAACAAAGAGCCCGATGTAGGGTCGGTACCATTTGCGCAGCCATATATAACGCCACTTGTACTTATATTGGCAAACCCCTGCATTACTTCGGGCATTGTTGATTGGGTTTTAATCAAAAAGATATTGCGGCAAAAATCGATAGTGGCTTCTGATTTTGCCATTTGCTGCTTGAACATTTTGGTAGTACCATTAAAAGTAATTACCGGTTTTGCCCCACAAGCCTCCGTATTCAGCGTGGTCATAATGCTGTCTATATCGTAACAAGCAACCGTTTCAGGCACTTTTTTGGGACTGAAATTACCTTTTGCAAATACTTTATAAATACTTGTATTGGTATTAAAGTCAAAGCCCCCTCCAATGCGGTGAATGGTGATAGGACCCACATCTATATCGGTATTTTTGGCGTAGGAAGCGCCAAGTTCAATTTTTTGGTTTTGGTGATAATAATAAAACTTAAGACTGCCATCAAAGTCTACATTAATCATATTGATTTTGGCTGCCGCCTCAAAACCTTGCTTATCGCCGCTGAAAGCCATTGAAGCATTGGCTTTTACCACAAAAGCAGGATTGGTAATATTGATATTCACATCGCTCAGTTGTGCACCGAGCACATTGTTTTCGTTCGATAGCAAAACACTTCCACCCCCCGAATTTTGCGAACCAGTAGCACTAGATACTGCCTTCATACCGGGTATGCCATTGAAATTAACATCGCCCAAAACGGCCATTACCCACGAAGTGCGTACATCCGTAGCATCTAGTGGTTCGTTGGTGTTGCCGGTATTGATGGTTAACGGTTGATTGGCTGCAATACTTGCTTTTACTTTGGCCATTGTAACATCCTGCCCTGTGTAAAACAATATTTTGCCAAGGTTTACCTGCATTACTTTGAAATCGCACGATTTGGTAATAGGTGTTATACTCACCGACCAATCTTTTGCATAAACTTTATAAGGCACCATATTTAACGGCAATAAAGTACCCATCACCAAATCTTTACCAACATCGCAATTAATACCCCCTGTGGCTTGTAACACATACGACTTGGCAGCAACATCATAACTAAATGAGTAGGATCCATATGCAAAATCGAATTGCAATTTTTTGTAAGTAAACCCTCTATCGCCCAACAGACCACCTAACACAATATCATCTTTGATTTTACTTAAAGTAATTCCTGAAATATTAATTACCTGATCTTTATTGGTCGTATTGCTTCTGTCTTTTTTGGTTAACCACAACTCTCCATCAAAACTAACCGATGCATTGGGAGTACCCATATTCGCAACGTTGATTTGGGTAAACCGTGCTAAGAATTTTTGTATGGGTAAAAACACAGGCTGAGACTGGCTTATCTGAAAACTTAATTCAGCCAACATCCTTTTTTTATTAATGATGCAGTTTTTGATTGCCACTTTTCCTTCATTTTCCAACGAGGCATTCACAATATTGGGTAATTGGAAATAGCCAGTTAATTCAATTCCATTATTGCTTAGGATACCTCCTTGTTTATTGATACCAATTGATGCTACATTACCAATTTTGGTTTCAAGCACCTTTGCATTGGGTTGATTGTCTACAAATGTTAATGTGAATTTTTTGGTGGCATCCAATACACTTGTGTTAACATTAGGTGTTACGAATACCGGATAGTAAGGCGTACCGGCAACGGCCATCTCATCGCTACTTTGTAAAATGGCATTGGATAGCTTAAGCGGTAATTGCCCATCAACCGGCATTTCGAGGCGTGTGGCACAAACTACTGCCTTGCTATAATCGTTTGCGGCAGCTGTTGGTAGCGGTTTAAGTAAAAGTTGCGCAGCACTTACTTCTACAGGCATAAAGCCAAAGGCCAGGGTTTGCAATACCGCTTCTTCAAAAGCCACATTGTTCAATGGCACCGCATTGCCATTGGCATCCACTGTTACCACAATGTTTTTAAACGTTAGTTGATTGTTGTTGGGCAATACTGTAAAAACATCATTTGATTGCAATGTAATTCTTCCCGATATCCGGTAAGAGTTACCGGTACCTATTTGTT
The DNA here is from genome assembly GCA_027486695.1 of Chitinophagaceae bacterium. Classification (GTDB taxonomy): domain Bacteria; phylum Bacteroidota; class Bacteroidia; order Chitinophagales; family Chitinophagaceae; genus Parasediminibacterium. Next base: position 6,860 of record JAIXOS010000298.1, read on the forward strand.
GCTGCTTGGTAACAATCGCTTCGTAACCGCTAAGTTTTGAAACAACCACATAACTTGCAGAAAACTTAGTTAATCGGAAATTGGCACCAATAAGTGTGGTATTGCTTAAACCCAATGTAGTATCTACACTGCTATATCCTTTGGCCGAAATACTTAATTTGGTTTCGCTTTTGGATTTGGGGAGGTACAAAACATAATTACCCGAGGCATTACTGCGTGTACTGTAAGGCAACCCTTCCATACGCACTTGTGCCCCTTCAATAACATTGTTGGAAACACTGTCTTTCACTGTTCCGTACAGTTTTACCCCTTCTGTCAACAAGGCTTTAATGCTAACTCCTGCTGTATCGGTAGCTACAGGCTCTACGAGATTGAAATAACCGGTAAAAGTTGCAAATACAGCAGCATCGGAAACCGGCGTAATGGTAAACATGTAAGTGCCTGCCTTGCCAAAAAACTTAAATACTTGATTGGCTTTCATTGGGCCATCCATTACGGTATCTGTAATTTGCTGGGTATTGGCATCCCAATTGTATATTTTTATTTGGGCATCTACCGATTTGGCATTCATTTCGTTGGTAATTTTGGCCAAATTCAACTGATTGGTCATAGAAATTAAACGGGCATCACCAATACCAATGAGTGTTTCTGAAGATTCGTTGATGAACTGTTGATACACGTTTGCTAAATTACCGTTACCAATTCCAAATTGTGCGGCCGAAAGTCCCCCAATAAGGTTTTTTTCCCGGGCAAATTTCCTAGCCTCAGTAGTTGACTGCATCAATTTATTCCAACTTTCAGCAATACTCAGCTGTGGGGTGGTGCCTAATGGAACAAGGGCAATGCTGCCTAAAGTAGTAGTAGTATTCGAATAGCCATTGGCTTTTACCAAAAGGTTTTTGCCGGCTTCGTAATTTGTTTTCAAAACAAAAAATCCGTCCGCATTAGTGGTAGCAGTTTCGCCGGATGGAGAAATGCTTATCAAGGCACCCGACACCGGCTGTTTGAACTGATCGAGTACCCTACCGGTGATTGTATGGATATTGTTTACCAAAGCCACATCTTTTACATAGGTAGATTTACTATCGGTAATCAGCGTTGTATCTAACAGTGCATCCGAACGCATACTTCTATCAATGAACAACAATTGCATTTGTGAACCCACCTTCAATTTAGGAACATCCAAAGTGTACCATCCATTGGCATTGGTTTTGGTAGATGTGGTTATGGTTTGTACCGAATTGGGTTGCGAAGCAGTAGCAATATCCTTTTCGTTGATTACCAACACTACCTGAATATTTTCCTTGGGTTTGCCATAAGATTTTACAACACCAGCCACACGTGTATACGAAGCATATTTTAAACAAGGTTGTAAAATAAAATATCCACCAACCCTAGTCAAAGGCTGGTAAATAGGTTCGTTGCCATTATTTGTAATTTTGGCCACATAATCGCCACCGCCCAAAATATTTTGGATGTAACGTTTATACAAATTGGCTGAATGATTGCTAGCAACCACCACATAATTCTGTCCGTTATAGCTTTCGGTACTAGGCTGTTCAGGAATGTTGGCAACATCAACACCTAGGTTTCTGACAAGACCGTATGTTTTTTCCCATGTGGGCTGGTCGATTAAGATCTCCACTCTGATGTTATCGGATGGATTACAAGTGGGGCAGTTAACGGCAGTCATCATACCAAAACTATTCACAAATAAATTGGTTGATTTAATGACAGACAAATTGAATTGCAATTGATTATCAACTATTTCTACCAAAGCCGGAGCAAATACACCCGATGAATGTGTAGCCTTAAACACCAGATTGCCCGGTGTTTTTAAATACATAGAATCAAAAATCAATTTAAAATAACCGTCATTATTGGCCCTAGTTTGTGCAATCAAAATTTCGGCTCCGGCAGTTGTTTGTTTATACAATTTCACATCTGCATTGGCCAATGGTTTTTGGCTCAAACCCCTTGCACGGTCTATTGCCACACCGTTGTAACCAAGTGTAACAAAATTGAAGTTTCTGGTAGACTCTGTACTGCAATTGGTTAATAATGGCCCCGTTAAATCGCCTTTTACAGCAGTTCGCACTTCCCAACTATAAGCACATTTTACGGTGTCTGTTATTATTGCCGGCTGCGCTATAGCCGAGGCTATAGGCAACTGTGGTATGAATACGGTATAAACATCGCTATATTGATAAGTGCCGTTAGCGCATTTACTACCCACCCGATATTCATAGTTGGTATTCGTATTTAATCCATTGATGTTCACAGAAGGTGTTAGCACGCTTACTTCCGACCATGCTGTATTAAGCAGTTGGTTTACTTCTCGTACTTGCACATTGTATTCTGCAATATTAGGCTGTAGAGAAAAACCAATTGATGTACTGCCATAAGTAGGATTGGCCGAAATGTTTTGTGGTGAGCTACAATTATCCTGATATGTAAACCAAAAAACATCGCTATAGCCATTGTTTTTGAATTCATCTCTATCATCTGCCAAATTTTTAGCTTTAATTTTCACACGCCAACCATATTTTTTTCCGGGTATAAGCTGAGGTTCGTTTACGCCATATAACAAACTTGTAGCTTGTGTAGTGGTGGTGTACAAAGGTTGTGCTGTTTGAAAAGCAGCTACCGGATCTATCATTGCGTCCCACAACTCAACCAATTGAAAATCGTATTCGGTATTAAAAGCTCCATTTGGACTATTTTGATGTCGGGGACTCCAATTAAAAACAATATTGGTAGGCTCCTTAAATGGAATGATACTCGCATTAGCCGGTGTATTGAGCAAGGGAGGGTCGCTAAAGCTGATCCAAACGGTCGTACACTCATTTTTGCTCACCACCCTATTGGTGTTGATTTCAACGGCCTCGAAACAAAACGTATAAAAGCCTTCCGGCAATTTTCCACTTTTCAAATAATCGGTTTTGGTAATTCCCGAAAAATCGAGATTTGCCGGATTGAAATAGGGTTCTAAATCGTTCAAAGAAAGCCGTTGTGGCATACCGGCATCTAAAATAATTGGCGGATAATAAGCATCCTCGTTGGTGCGTATATCCGCAGTTTGTCCGGATATACTAATGCGCAACCGCACCTTTAGCACCGGCTGAAGCATGTCGCGATTGGTTAGGGTAATATACAATTTAGGAACAGTGCCTGCATAATACTCACTCAACTGCAACGTGTAAGGACTCACCAACTGCGGCGTTAGCTGCACAGCAAATTGTGCTTTTGCGCCTACTAGCCACAAACCGAGAAAAGTCATGAATAGCCTTCTGAACAATTGATTTCTACAAACAATACTTTTGTTACTATTCGATAAGCCTGAAAAAAGCATGATCTTATAAATTAGAATTAATTAATTAACACTTTATATACGGCGCTACCACGCGGAGTTTCTAAAATCATAACATATACTCCTTTGGAAACATTTAACTGATAGGGTACGGCATATTCTTTATTCCCTGTTAAGATTTTGTCGCTCACTGTTAAGTTTTGGGCTACACTATACAATCGAAGTCTGATATTGCTTACAGCTGCTAATTTGACATTTACATTAAAGGCACCACTATTAGGATTGGGACCTACCGAAAACAAGCGAATAAAAGGATCTCGCGATTGTCCTTGTGGAGGTGTAAAGCCCTGACCGGATAATACATTTATCTGCTTAACCATTGATGCTTCACAATTGGCTACCTTAGATTGTAAGCCAATGGTATAATTACCTGTATCCTTAAATTGTAATTCCAGTAAATAGGCCGTTTGACGTATGACGACGATGTTTGGATTATTGGGAATTAGCCAACTAAAGCCATCATTTGGATATCGGCTAATATTGACAATACTTACCGTATCGTTGTTAAATACCTGGGTAGGCAGCACAAATTCAGCATCTATAGGCTTATTATTAATAGATAGTACAAAAGTGTCTGATGCCGAACAACCATTGGCATTGGTTACTTGCAGCCAATAGGTATCGGCTACCGAAACTTGAAGCACAGGGCTAGAAGATGAAAAACCTTTGGCACCTCTCCATAAATAAGTGGCAGTAGGTAAGCCAACTACTGTTCTATCAATGCTATATTGCTGATTTTGACATATTGTTGTATCTGCACCAACATTCACTTGAAAAGGCTGACTGACAATAAGGTTGTATGTTGCCGTACTATCACAACCTCTACTGTTAACAAGCCCTTTTTTGGTTTGAACACCACTATTTGTAAATACCAATCCATCCCAAACGAATGGAAGTTGTGTACTACAAATAGTCATGGTTTGCGAAGACGTAGTTGGTTGATCTACACTAAGAACCAATGTTGCTACGCTGTCGCAGCCTTGCGCATTTGTGGTCGTGAAAGTGTATGTTCCGGCTACACTGTACGATACACCATTCCAACGATATGGTAAACTGCTTGTACACACACTGACATTACTAGTACTCGTGCTGCCATTCTTAATGGTTAGATTTAAGGTTGCTACACTGTCACAACCTTGCGCATTCGTGGTCGTGAAAGTGTATGTTCCGGCGGCACTATACGATACGCCATTCCAACGGTAGGGTAAACTACTTGAACATACACTTATGGTACTTGTACTAGTGCTATTGGTTTTAAGGGAAAGAATTAAGGTTGCTACACTGTCACA
>JAIXOS010000022.1 GCA_027486695.1 Chitinophagaceae bacterium
AGCATTATTCTTAAGAAAAATACATGCAGTAACATTTAAAGGGTTTTTGCTAAAACTAGTTATGTTTATTTTAGCTTTTACCTTGAAGAAAATTACTCTCTAAATAGCAACTTGGGTTACTTAGATAACGTAACTGAACCAACCGCTAAAGAATTTGTAACAGAACACTACACTTATATTGAACAGCAAACCCGATTGCTATTGGCCAAGATGAACCGTGCCGAAATTGCGATTACGCACGATTTTTATCTGAAAAAATTCCAACTTTCCAATCCCATACTTCCTTACGACTATATATTATTTGATGAAGGGCAGGATGCATCGGCAGTAATGCTAGCTATTTTTTTGCAACAGCCGGCTACCAAAATAATGGTGGGAGATGCACACCAACAAATATATGGATGGCGCTATGCCGTAAATGCCTTGCAACAAACGGGTTTTACACCTTACTCGCTTAGTAATAGTTTTCGGTTTGGTGCCGACATTGCTCAATTGGCTATGCAAGTGCTCGATTACAAGTTCCAACTTGGGTCCTACACGCCGGTAAGCATACAAGGCTGTGCCACACCAATCTCTTCCGTTGCCACAAAAGCAGTTATTGCTCGTACCAACTTGGGCTTGTTATTGAAGTCTATTGAATATGTAACGCAGAAAAACGCTACCGATACCATTTATTTCGAAGGCAATATCAATTCGTATACCTATGCCGAAGAAGGCGCTTCGCTGTACGATGTATTGCATTTGTACAATCAACAACATGGCAAAATCAGGGACAGTTTGATTAAAGCCATGCACAATATGCATGAATTGGAAGACTATATTGAAAAAACAGAAGATGTGCAACTTGGCATGATGGTGCAAATTGTGAACGAATACGGCAACGACATTTTTAATATTTTAAAACAAATCAAGGAAAAACACGTAGCCCCTGATCAAAAAAGCAAGGCCAATATTATTTTTTCAACCGTGCATAGGTGCAAAGGTTTGGAGTACGATGTTATTGAATTGGTCAACGATTTTATTACCCCAAAGAAAATAGAGCAACAACTTGATAATTGTACTCCTGAAGAAACACCATCACTTATTGCCAAACTCAATGAAGAAATTAATTTACTGTATGTGGCCGTTACCCGTGCTAAAAAAACCATTTTCATTCCCGAAAGCATGGTTCCTAGCAATTGTCCGGCATCGCCCAATATTAAAATTTTAAAAACGCCTGTTAAGCAACCTGCCACACCAACAACAATACAAAAAGCCACAGTAACCAAATCCGGCAATATATCTGCAGCGGCAGCAACTGTTGTTACAGCTAATCATACCGATGCATACAAACCTTGGACTCCCGAATTAGACGCAGAACTAACAGAACTTTTTTTGGAAGGATTTGCCATCAAAAACTTAGCCATTCATTTTGGCCGAACGGCAGGAGCTGTTCAATCGCGACTAAAAAAGCTTTCCTTGTACCCTCAAAAAACGATTGATTAACCCTAAAATGCTCAACCGCAGCTATGCAGTTGCCAACAAAAGCTGCCCGATGTACCACGGCTGAAAGGCAGGGGGATAGCAATGAATACCCCGGTGAAGGCTTTGCAGCAGTGCTGCGTGCCGGAGTAGCAATGAATAGCCCCTAACAAAGCTCCTTTAGCAACAAAAGTTGACTGCCCCAAATATTTTCAAAAAAGATTATTCGGTACAAAGCATGGTCAATTTAATTATCTTCATGTTTCCAAAGCTTTTTGCCCATGAAACACCCCTTGTTGCTGTTTACTGCACTTTGTTGCATGGCTTTGTTTAGCCGGGCACAAGTAGCCTTGTTCAACGATATTGATTTACAAACCGGAAAAACACCTCACCATTTTTTACAATCGTTACCAACCTTAGTCAAATGGGTAGATGACGACCGTATTTTGCTGAGCCATAAACCACACCCCGACTCCTCAGCGCTTACCTATATACTGAACATTGCCAATGGCAAGCGGGTTGTTCAAACTAATTTGTTATTGGCTACCAAAACAGACCGTTTGGTACTAAGAGGTGGCGACTTATTTTACAGAAACAAGGGAGCAGAGCGCAAGCTTACCAACGATGCAGCAGAAGAACAAAATGCTACCTTTTCGCCCGACAGTACTTGTATAGCATATACCAAAAACAACAATTTGTACTGCTATCGGTTAGACAACAATACCGAAACAGCTTTGACAACAGATGGTAGCAATACCATTTTAAATGGCTTTGCTAGTTGGGTGTATTACGAAGAAATTTTTGGCCGGGCTACTAAATACCGTGCTTTTTGGTGGAGTCCCGACAGCAAAACCATCAGCTTTATGCGCTTTGATGAAAGCAAAGTACCCACTTTCCCACTGTTCAATAACGAGGCGCAACACGGCCAATTGGAACTCACCCGCTACCCAAAAGCCGGCGACACCAATCCCACTGTAAAAATTGGTTTTGTATCTGCTACAGGTGGTAGTATAACTTGGGCTAACTTTTCCGAACAAGACGATCAATATTTTGGCTGGCCAATATGGAATCCTAGCAGCAATAGTTTGTGGGTACTTTGGATGAATAGACAACAAAACACATTGAAAATATACGATGTTAATAGCCAAACGGGCAACAAACAAGAAATATACAGCGAAACACAAAACACTTGGATTGACTTAGAAGATCGTGTAGGTGGACGCATTCATTTTTTAGACAACCGCAAAGGTTTTTTATTGCAAAGCGATAAAACCGGCTGGAACCATATTTATTGGTACAATGCTGATGGTAGTTTAAAAAATGCCGTTACTACAGGCCTATTTACCGTACAAGGTATAGAATGGGTGGATGAAAAAAATGGTTGGGTTTACTACAAGGCAAGAGGTAAAGAAAGTACTGCGCGTACCGATTTGTATGGTACTAGTTTGGACGGCAAAACAACCAAACGCCTCAGTTTTGGAGATTTTCACCACACCAATATCAGCCATTCGCCTTCGGGCAAGTATTTCATTACTACCTATAGTAATGTATCTACCCCTCCGCAAATGGCAGTAATTGATCGTAAAGGAAAATTGATACGCGTTTTGGGTTCTACTCGCGGTAGCCAATTTGATAAATATACCACCGCGCAAACCGAGTTGGTACGGATTAAAAGCGAGGATGGCAAATATTTGCTACCGGCAGTGGTAACTTGGCCTGCCGGCTTTGATCCCGACAAAAAATACCCTTTGCTCATCAGTATCTATGGAGGCCCTAATGCCGGTACTGTTTGGGATGCATGGAATTGGACACCCCTGCGGCAATGGTATGCACAAGAAGGGGTGATTCAAGTGACTTTTGACCACAGAGGAAGCGGTCATTTTGGCAAAGAAGGAATGAACTACCTGCATCGTAACCTTGGCTATTGGGAAATGACCGACTATACAACTATGGCCCAATGGTTTATCAATAAGGGCTATGCCAATCCTTCCAAAATAGCTATTACCGGGTTTAGTTATGGCGGATATTTAAGTTGTTATGCCGTAACCTATGGTGCCGACGTATTTACACATGCAATGGCGGGTGGCAGTGTGGTAGATTGGCGTTTGTACGATTCCCATTATACCGAACGATTTATGAGTACCCCGGCGGATAATCCACTAGGCTATAAAAATAGTAGCGTACTTACTTTTGTAGACAATTATAAAGGGCGTCTATTATTGGTACACGGCACTGCCGACGACAATGTACACATGCAAAACAGCCTGCAATTAGTCAGTGCGCTGCAAGATAAAGGGAAACAATTTGATTTGATGCTATACCCGGGCGGCAAACACGGATGGCGCAATTTACCGGCCAAAAACAGACACTTCGAACAACTGAAACACCAATTCATTTATCAACACTTGTTGCAAAAAAACCTGCCCACAGCACTTACCAAATAAACAAATACGATGATTGAATGGCTCGAGGGCTTGTGTACCCCAATGCCTCAATTTCTCCAAAATTACAACCCAGAAGCGCCTATTGGTAACAACTACATAACATTGTGTTAACAATTCCATAACATTACCCGTACACCTTTGCAGCGAATTAAAAATACATCGTTGTGAAGAAAATTGCTTTCCTGTTTCTTTTGGTATGTTTTTCATCTATTGCATTGAGCCAAAAAGGCAAAATCAGTGGTAAAATTACCAATAGCAAAAACGAAGCCTTAGCTAGCGTTACCATTAAACTAAATGGTGGCGAAAAAGGAACTACCCGTACCAATGTTGACGGCGTTTACGTAATACCCGTTGAACTTAATAAAAAATACACCCTTACATTATCGTATGTAGGTTACAAAACCAAAACTGTTGACAATGTTGTAGTTACCAAAGCCGGAGCCGAGGAAATTATCAATATTATTTTAGAAGATGATTCCAAAACATTGGATAATGTAGTGGTAAAATCGTCCATTAAGGCGGGTGCCAAAGGCGAAACCATCAATGCACTCATTGCTTTCCAAAAAAACACCAATACCGTAGCACAAGTCATTTCGGGAGAAGCTATCCGACGCTCCCCCGATAAAAATACGGGCGAAGCATTGAAAAGGGTACCTGGAGCATCTACTTTGGAAGGGAAATATTTGGTAGTGAGAGGATTAGCCGACCGTTATAACCAAGCAATGGTTAATGGTATTTTGCTAAGTAGTACAGAGCCTGATAGAAAAACCTTTTCATTCGATATTTTTCCGGCAGCTACCATTGACAATATCGTAATTAACAAGGCATTTGTACCCGAACTTCCGGGTGAGTGGGCCGGCGGTTTGGTTCAAGTAAATACGAAAGATATTCCTACAAGCAACTATTTAACCCTACAAATTGGTACCGGCTTTAATACGCAAACCATTAACGATAAATTTTATACGTATCAAGGCGGCAATATGGATTGGTTAGGCATTGATGATGGTACGAGAGGTTTGCCCGCTGGCTTTCCAAACAAATCGACCTTTAACGACCCCAACAAAACATCCAATGCCGATAAAATTGCCTTGGGAAATAAATTTAAAAATATTTGGTCGGCACAAGCCAACAACAACAATTTTTTACCGGTAAGCAATAAAGCCTTTCAACTTAGTGGAGGTTTTAATAAAAACATTGGTCAACACAACAAATTGGGAGTTGTATTAGCGCTCAACTACAACCAAAGCTTTAGACGCATAGATTTTGGCAACAGTATTTACTCTATCACCAATAATATTGCAAGTGTAAACTTTGACTACTACAACCAAAAATACAGTCAAGACATTCTTTGTGGCGGATTGGCCAATGCCACTTTGCAATTGGGTAGCAACCACAAAATTTCTTTCAAGAACATTTTAAACATCAACGCTAGCGACTATACCACCAAACGTGTGGGCAAGGATTTTGAAACCAATCAAACCATAGGCGACAATATCAGAGCCACTGAATTAGCTTTTAAATCCAATACATTTTACAATACCCAACTTTCAGGCGACCATAACTTACCTACGCTAAAAAGCAAATTTCATTGGTACGGAAGTTTTACCATATTGGACCAATACATTCCCGATCAACGACGCATAGGCTATGTGCAAGACGACCCAACAGATGTTAACTCACCTTATTCCCTATTGGTGAGTGCTTCCAAAACTTCGCAAAAAAGTGGTAGCCGCTACTTCGGTTTTTTAAATGATTATATCTATACAGCAGGTGCCGACTTAGCCAAAAACATCAAAACCGGTAAATACATTCAAACCGTTAAAATTGGTTACTTTTTCCAAGTAAAAGACCGCTTATTCGATTCTAGACCGTTTGCAATTTATATTCCTTCCGGCGACAACACCTCGCTTAAGCATTTATCGGAAAGTGAGGTATTTAGACCAGAAAATTTTGGAAATGGCTACGATAACAAATTTGCCTTTAACGAAATTTACGATAGCCGCTATCGCTACATCGCTAACTCCATTCACAACGCCGCTTTTTTACAGTTCGACAATAACATTACCAATAAATTACGTGCCACATGGGGCATGCGTTGGGAAAATTTTGACCAAGTGGTGGGCAGCATGAATCAAAAAGATACCCGCCACGTTCACAATACGGTAGACGACTTTTTGCCCGGTGCTAACATTACTTATAAAATCAACAATTTAACAAACCTCAGAATATCCGGCTCACAAACGGTTATTCGCCCAGAATTTAGAGAACTGAGCACCTTTTCTTTCTACGACTTTGACCTAGGTGCTACCGTTACGGGCTTACCGGCTTTGCAACGTACCAAAGTAACTAATACAGATATTCGTTACGAAATGTATCCTAAAGCAGGCGAGCTATTTACCATTGGTGCTTTTTACAAATATTTTCAAAAACCAATTGAACTATTTTTCAACCAAACAGGTGCAGGAAGCTCTAACACTTTCAACTACATCAACGCCGAAAAAGCAGCTAGCTTGGGCTTGGAACTTGAATTTCGCAAAAAGTTAGAATCAATTGCTGCCTTTAAAAACTTTACCCTACAAGGCAATTTTTCTTACATCTACAACAGGGTAAAAAGTGAGGGAAACAACTTAGACCGTCCCATGCAAGGTCAAAGCCCTTATTTAATTAACCTAGGTGTAATGTACGATGTAGAAAAACTCGGTTTGAACACTACATTGTTATTCAACCAAATTGGGCGTCGCATTTACTATGTAGGTGGCAGTTCGGCCAATGGCGTACCAAACAGCGACACCTATCCTCCGGTATGGGAAGCCCCTCGTCCAATACTCGACTTCCAAATTGCGAAAAAAGTCATGAAAACCAAAGGCGAACTCAAACTAAACATTTCCGATATTCTTAATCAAACTGCCAATTATTACCACGACTTAAACAATACCGGCAAATACGATGCAGGCGATGCACTAGCCATCAAACGTAAATATGGTACCGGAATCAGCCTATCATTTGCTTATAAACTCAAATAAACACGCATTCAACAACCGACAAAAATTTTAACCAACAAGTATGAAAAAGTTTTTATTTCTCTGTGCAACGGCAGGTATTTTAACAGCCACTAGTTGTCGCAAAATTGAAGTGGATGGTTCTACCACCATTGTTACTAACCCAACTACGGAAGAAAATACCATTTTGGAAGGACGCATTATTGCCAACCGAACATTGAAAGCCAATTATACCTACAAATTGCGCGGATTGGTATATGTTACCAACGGAGCTATTTTGACCATAGAACCAGGAACCAAAATTGTGGGTGAAAATGGAAAAAACGGCGGTTTAATTATAACGCGTGGAGCCAAAATTAATGCAGAAGGTACTGCCGAAAAACCCATCCTATTTACATCCGAAGCCGGCACTCCTCAACGTGGCGATTGGGCAGGTTTGGTAATTTTAGGGAATGCACCTACCAATTCTTCTTTCAACGGCACTGCTGGTATTGGCGAAATAGAAGGTGGTATTAATAATAGCGATGGATTGGGCTTATACGGTTTAGGTACCTCGTCTAACGTAACCGACAATAGCGGTATTTTAAAATATGTACGTATTGAATATGCCGGCTATGCTTTTTTGCCCGATAAAGAAATCAATGGATTGACGCTAGGTGGTGTAGGTAATGGCACTACCATCGATTATGTACAAGTTTCGTATGCCAATGACGATAGCTTCGAATGGTTTGGTGGTACCGTTAACTGCAAACACTTAATTTCTTTCCGTACATTAGACGATGATTTTGACACCGATAATGGCTACAGTGGAAAAGTGCAATTCGGTATTTCCTTACGCGATTCGGCCGTTGCTGACATTTCAAAAAGTGAAGCTTTCGAGTGCGATAACGATGCCAATGGTAGCGATACCAAAACAACCGTTACCACTATCAACGGAACCAATGGTGTTACTATTGCCCCTGTTCGTACATCTGCGGTGTTTAGCAACATGACCATCATTGGACCAAAAGCTACTCCAACTACCAATACCAATAGTTTATTTTTAGCAGCAGCGCAACTACGTCGTAACTGCGAGCAAAGCATTTTCAACTCGGTTATTCTGGGTTGGGCTGACGGTAGCTTAACGGGCTTGTTGATTGATGCAAGCAAGGGTATTCCTACAGATAATAATTTGGCTCCAACTGGCGGACTTAACTTTCAAAACAACGTTATTGCAGGTACTACCGCCAACTTGGTAAAGTATGCACCTAGTGCTACCACCCCAACCGGTGCTACTACCCAAAGCATTACCGATTGGGTAAATAGAACTGAGTTTGCCAATACTAGCGTAGCTACAAACGCAGGCGTGGGTTTGGTGGATCCATTTAACTATAAAAATCCCAACTTTAATCCCGCTGCAACCTCAATAGCTAGTAGCGGTGCTGCATTTACAAGTGCCAAACTACTTACAAAAACGAGCAATGTTTCCGACTTTACAGCAGTAAGTTACAAAGGTGCTTGTGCTGTAGGCGACACTTGGTGGCAAAATTGGACTTCTTTTAAATAATCTTTTTTAACAGTATCTTAGAGCCGCCTTATATTGTATGAGGCGGCTTTTTTAGATCATTATACCAACCTTTTCACCCATGTATCGTATTTTATTTACTTGCATTTGCTGTTTACTAACCGGTTTGTATGCTTGTAATAGTGCATCCAACAACAACCAAGCAACCACAACCAATGCCGATACTACTCAAAACCTACCTGTCCGCGACGAGTTTGCAGAAAAACAAGCTGCCTTAAAGCAGTTTGATGCATTGGAAAAACTATTCAATAACCAAAACTACCTCTTGGTATCCGGCAACGACAGTACTTACCATTACTTTAGCCGACTTGGTAAATTCCAAATTTTTACACACCATTTCTCCTTGTACAGGGGCGATTCCACCCACCTGCAAATAGATACCATCCAACTGAATAACAACAACCAAATTGTTTGGAGTTGGCAAAATGAAAGATGGATTTTAAAAAATGCTACCGCTTTTTCGTCCGAATGGGCAAACGCCTCAACCAATACAACTTTGCAAATTCAGCAAAAAAATTCGCAACAGCTAGTCGTTACTACCAATAACCAAACGTCATCAGCTATGGTACTAAAAAAAACTATCCCCATAAGCCTGTTTTTAATTCGTAGCCATTACGATTACCAACACCACACCCACTTGGCTTTTGACACTACCAACTTTACAAAAAAGCATTAAGCATTACATCTACCTGCTCAGTTGACAGGCTTTAATACATAATCCGCTGTAAAGTTTACCCACATTCCTTAAATTTGCGCAGCTTTAAAATACATTTATGCAAGAAGACATTGATTTTATATTAGATGATGCCGCCGATACCATGAAAAAGGCGCTTAACCACCTTGAAAGTGAGTTAACCAAAATTAGGGCCGGTAAGGCCTCTCCCTCAATGCTCGACGGTATTACCGTAGAATATTATGGAGCTCCAACCCCTATCAGCCAAGTTGCCAACATCAATGTAGTAGATGCGCGTACCCTCACTATTCAACCTTGGGAGCGTAACGTGCTCGCTCAGATAGATAGAGCCATTATGGGTGCCAATATTGGTGTTACTCCTCAAAACGATGGCGTACAAATTCGCTTATTCATGCCTCCACTTACTGAAGAACGCCGGAGGGAATTTGTAAAAAGAGCCGCAGCCGAAGGCGAACAAGGCAAAGTAGCCATCCGCAACATTCGACGCGATGCTATTGAACAAATTAAAAAATTACAAAAAGACGGCCTCAGCGAGGACGCCGCCAAAGACGCAGAAAAAGCCGTTCAAGAAATGACCGATAAACATATTTCGCTGATTGACAAACATTTGGCATCTAAAGAAAAAGAAATCATGGCCATTTAGTAGCACCTCGTTGGGCTAATTAGCCTACATAACTAACTATACATGCTTACCGTGTTGAGATTTTTTTTCAACACGGTATTTTTTTGGGGCTACTGGCATCCCATCTTTCTTGGGCATTTGTTCGGGCTGTTTTGGGCTCCGCTATCGCTCCGGTACGCACCTTTACAGGATGCGCACCAAGCCCGCCACATCCACGCAGCCCTTCAGCCACAACAACATCACCCGTCAACTAAACTTACCTGAAGCGTAAGCACTGTTTATTAATTCTACGGGCAGAAATCCTACCTTTAATCATCTATGACACAAAACACCTACCGTTGGGGCATTTTAGGTGCCGGAAAAATAGCACACAAATTTTGCACTGCCCTCAACTTTACCCCCCGAGCAAGTGTGTATGCTATTGCTTCGCGTAACAAAGACAATGCGCAGGCATTTGCCACCACACATTCTGCCACACAAGTGTATACCAACTATACCGACTTGGTAAATGACCCTCTTGTAGACATAGTGTATATTGCTACCCCCCATGCTTTTCACTACGAACACACACTCCTTTGCCTAGCGCACAACAAAGCTGTTTTGTGCGAAAAACCCCTATCGCTAACATACGAACAAAGTGCCGCAATGACCCAATTGGCGGTAAGCAAACAATTGTTTTTAATGGAAGGCATGTGGACTCGTTTCATGCCATTTATAGAAAAAATAGCATCCATCCTTCAACAAGGCATCATTGGTACACCTCAATTGGTTCGTGCTGAATTTGGCTTTGCGGCTCCCGCAATCCCTGATGGCCGCCTATACAATAAATTATTAGGCGGGGGATCTGTGTTGGATATTGGAATATATCCAATATTTCTAGCAACCCATATTTTGGGAACACCCACAAATATTTATGCTTGTACACACCCCACTTCCACCGGCGTAGATGGATCGGCAAACATATTACTACAGTACGAAAATGGTGCTAGTGCACAACTGTATAGTTCAATAATGGTACAAAATGCCAATGAAGCAGAAATAGTGGGTACAAAAGGGCGCATTAAAATTAGCAGTATGTGGCACGCAGCTACACAAATAACATTACTGCTCAACAATGGCTCACAAGAAATATTTGACTTTCCACATGCCTGTAATGGCTTTGAGTACGAAATAGAAGAAGTCATGCAATGCCTCGATAAACAATTGATTGAAAGTACGCGCATGCCGCACTCCTTTACATTAACAATGGCTACAATTATGGACGCTGTATTAGATACCATGCCTAAAAATGAAGGAGCTGCAAAATAGTTACATTGTTCAACTATTTTGCAGCTCCTCGTTTGTTGTGGTAGAATGGATTTTAATTTGTTTTGCCGGGATATACTTTCAGGGCTGCTTCTAAGCAATCCATAGCAATATTGATATCCTGTTCGTTGAGCACATAAGCTAACCGCACTTCTTGCTTACCCAATCCCGCAGTACCGTAAAATCCGGTTGCCGGCGCCAACATAACTGTAGCACCTTTGTGGGAAAAACTTTTCAAAAGCCACAAGCAAAAAGCATCGGCATCATCTACCGGCAGCTTTGCCATAGCGTAAAAAGCCCCGCCGGGATTGGGACAAAAAACACCTTCCATAGCGTTTAAACGCTGAACAATGGTATCGCGTCTACGCTTATATTCTGCCTTGGTTGCATTAAAATAATCTGATGGCAGGTCTATTGCCGCTTCTGCTGCTATTTGGGCAAACGAGGGAGGGCTAAGCCTTGTTTGGGCAAATTTCATCACAGCATCCAATACCGCAGGATTTTTTGATACCAACGCCCCAACTCGAGCACCACAAGCACTGTAACGCTTACTGATACTATCTATCAATATTACATGCTGCTCCAACCCTTCTAAGTGCATGGCGCTGATGTGCTCGCCTTCGTAACAGAACTCTCGGTAAGCTTCATCGCAAAACAAATACAAATTGTGCTTAATAACAATTTGCTTCAATGCTTCCATTTCTTCGGCTTTGTACAAATAGCCGGTTGGGTTGTTGGGATTGCAAATAACGATGGCCTTGGTTCGTGCCGTAATTTTTTTCTCAAACTCCTCAATCGGAGGTAAGGCAAAGCCATTTTCTATACTTGCAGTAATAGGTACCACTTGCAAGCCTGCCGCTAGGGCAAAGCTGTAGTAATTGGCGTAAAACGGTTCGGGAGTGATTACCTCATCGCCACTATCCAAGCATGCCAAGAACGAAAACAAGATGGCTTCGCTTGCACCGGTGGTGATAATTATTTGACGGTAATCTATTTGAATACCTGCCTGATAATAATAAGCCGCCAATTTTCTACGGTAACTTTCATTACCTGCACTATGGCTATATTCCAACACCTTGAAGCTACTGTTGCGCACAGCATCAAGCATGGGTTGGGGCGTTTCTATATCGGGCTGACCAATATTTAAGTGGTACACTTTGGTGCCATTTTTTATGGCAGCCTCGGCATAAGGCACTAGCTTTCGTATGGGCGAAGATGGCATCAATTGCCCTCTCTTACTTATTTGCAACATGTACGTTTGGTATTGAAAAATCTGCTAAACGAGTGTTTTGCGTTCAAAAAACACTCCGCATAAATGAAAACAATTATCTTAATCGGTTGGTACTTTTTACCAATTGTTCATCTTTCCATATGCCCCTAAGGGCCAAGGCAAGCCATAATGGAATGCTGAATGCCAAAAGCGATGTTAAATTGATATTACCTTCAGCAAAATGTTTGGTTTCGGAAAAATATAGCACAATGTTCAGTAACGCTACAACTGCGATAGCACTTACTACCAACAGCTGCCTTTTGCGGTCTTTGAACAAAAAAAGCGCCACCAATGATGCCACACCAACTGCTACCGTGAGTATCAATAACCAAATGCTACTCATGGCATTGAGTAATACAAATTGCTTGGTATTGGTAACGGTATCTAACTGATTGCCACTAAAAAATGGAACTTTCAGGGTTAGAAAAGCTGCTACCGATGCAAGTAGCAGCCATATAGATTGAATGCGTTGTATCATAATGGGTTTTCTTTAACCGATATACATTTTAGCCCAATTCGGGATAAAGTTGAAATTGGCTCATAAATTCGTTTACTTCTTTTTTAACACCACTAACAATGGCGGCATCATCGGCATTCATCAATACTTTGTCGATGGCATTTACCACAAACTGCATATCGCTTTCCACCAATCCTCTTGTGGTAATGGCTGGCACACCAAAACGAATACCACTTGTTACAAAGGCACTTTTATCGTCGTAAGGCACCATATTTTTATTAGCCGTAATGTCGGCCAAAACCAATGCTTGCTCTGCTTTTTTACCACTGATATTTTTGTTGCGCAAATCAATTAACATAAGGTGGTTATCGGTACCACCACTGATAATTTGGTATTCTTTATCGGTAAATGCCTTGGCCATTGCTTGCGCATTTTTTTGCACTTGATGGGCATACTTGGTAAAATCGTCGGTGAGAATTTCCCCAAATGCAATTGCTTTTGCAGCAATAACGTGTTCTAATGGACCGCCTTGCGTACCGGGGAATACGGCCATATCTATCAAATTGCTCATCATACGAATATTGCCTTTGACATCTTTTAAGCCAAATGGATTTTCAAAATCTTTACCCATCATAATAACGCCACCACGAGGGCCACGCAATGTTTTATGGGTAGTAGAAGTTACAAAATGACAATGTGGGAACGGGCTGCTGAGCAATCCTTTGGCAATTAAACCTGCAGGATGGGCAATATCTGCCAATACAAAAGCGCCTACTTCGTCGGCTACTTTTCTAATGCGCGCATAATCAATATCGCGGCTATAAGCACTAGCACCACAAATAATTAATTTGGGTTTTACGGCACGCGCTTTTGCTTCGAGGGTTTCGTAATCTATGCGGCCTTCTTCTTTGGTAACACCATAAAAATGGGGTTGGTATATTTTGCCACTAAAGTTAACAATGCTGCCGTGTGTAAGGTGGCCTCCCATACTCAAGTCTAAACCCAAGATGGCATCGCCGGGCTGCAATATTGCCAACATGAGGGCTGCATTTGCTTGGGCACCGCTGTGGGGCTGTACGTTGGCATATTCAATATTGAACACTTGCTTCAATCTATCTATGGCCAATTGTTCGGTTTGGTCTACTATTTCGCAACCTCCATAATACCTACGACCCGGATAACCTTCGGCGTATTTATTGGTTAACACACTGCCCATTGCCTGAATTACTTGCAAACTTGTAAAGTTTTCGCTGGCAATTAATTCAATGCCGTGGCGTTGGCGCTCTAACTCTTTGTTGATTAAATCGAAAACGAGGTTGTCTCTTTGCATGACTTAATAAGAATTTTGTACGGTAATTCCCGTATTGTTTTGATTTGAAGCCGCAAAAATAGTTGTTACAAGATAGTTTACCATTTTTTGTGTCATAAACTTTCGGAAACCCACACAATTTATGTTACAATAGTACTTACTAGCTCTACAAATCTTGATATTTAGAGATGTTATTGCTCCTTAGTGGTACTGCCTTTGAATGGTGCCAACGCCCATGCAGACCAATAGTAGTACCGGCCCTTGGCTCATAAAAAAGCCGCCAACAATGCAATACACTGTTGACGGCTCTGTAAAAAAGGTTGAAAAAGCAATTATTTGATTCGTTTAGATTCACTTTCGATACCGGTGCTTCGTTGACGCGCTGCCTTTACTTGGTTGTTACCAAAACGGTAACTAAAGTTGAGGCGCACAGTACGACTTTCCCAAGTACCGCCGCCATTGATGACCATTCCGCCAAAATTGTTGTTGGCTTTCCAAGGAGCGGTAAACAAAATATCGGTAACGCTCAATTTTAAGGTGGCTTTCTTTTGCAACAATGCTTTTTGTACACCTAAATCAATGCCTCCTTGCGGACGGGTACGCCACGTAGCACCCCAAATGCTTGGCCCATTGTACCATCCGCTTATTTCGGCTTGGTAATCGTGCCCTAAGGTGAATGTATGCTGCATATAAGCCCCATACATAGGTATGTTCACGCTTACCTTGTTGCTATTGATTTGTCCTTTAAACATTTGATAGTTGTACCAAAAGTTAGCATAACCATTCCACCATTTTTTTATTGGCAAGGGACTACCAATGTTAAAACTGAGTATTTGTTGGGTGGCTAAGTTTTGTTGCTGCACAAAAGTGGCATTGCTGTTGGTGGTATCGGTAACTTCGGTGGCATAGTCTTTTACATGACTATACCCTACAGTGGTGTTTAAAAAGCCCATCAAGGTATGGGTTAATTCTACATTGTCGGTATATTGAGGGCGTAAAAAGGCATTCCCTTTTTGGTAGGTTAGCTCATCTAATTTGTTTTCGAAGGGATTCAAATCTTGATAAGAAGGCCTATCAATACGGCGACTATAGGTTAGATTTAAGGTATGCTTGGCATTGGCTACATAAGTAAGGGCTGCGCTAGGAAATAAATCTAAATAATGCCTGTCTACTTTATCGTCGGTTTGTGTTTGGCCATCGGCACGGGTAAGTTCGCCAAGGCTATTGGTTTGTTCAGCACGTAAACCTGTCTGTATACTCCACTTTTTAGACAATTGTGTTTGATAGTTTACATAAAAGGCATTTACATTTTCGGTGTATTTAAAACCGTTGCTACGGTCGAGCAATTTGCTAGGCACACCCGCTGCATTGTCTTGAAAAAAGTCGAAGGTGTTGGTAGTTTTTACATAACTCGCTTTAATGCCGTAGCCCAATTTCCCTTTTCCCAAGCGATGTTCGGCATCGGCTTTGAAGGTATAAATATCAATATCGGTAGGGGTATTGTTTCGGTAAATAAAACTGTACAATAGGCTGCCATTGGCATCGAAATAATAATTGGGTTGGTAGCTGTTGCCTTTACCTCTAAACAAACCGTAATCGGCATCAATATTTACTTCGTTACCGCTAGTATCGGCAAAACGATAGTTGAGGTTAAGGTTGGTATTGGTACGATTACCCGGTATGGTATTCTGGGCCTGTAAAGTTTTTACATACGTATTGTTGCCATTGCCCACATAATAAATAGGAGTAGCTCCGGAACTGGCAAAATCGTTGTTGCTAAAGTTACCGGTTGCAATAATACCTACTGTACTGTATTTGGTAGCAAAATAATCGGCACCTACTTTGGCATTAATGCTTTCGTTTTTGCTAACGTGGACGCTACTTTGGTTAAAGAAGGTATCGTTTTGTGTGCGCTTTAAAAACATGGTATTTTCGTAATTACCCACATTGGCGCTTAAATTGCTAAATAAGTTGACTTTTTTATCCCGATAGTTAAGGCTTACGGCAGCATTGCCCTTGGGCGTTACACCTTGTACAAATCCCAGGCTAGCATTGCCGTTGGTGCCGTATTTTTTGTTTTTCTTTAGCCGAATATTAATAACGCCCGCATTGCCGCTAGCATCGTATTTGGCACTCGGATTGCTAATCATTTCAATAGCTTCTATGTCGTTGCTGTTGATACTTTTTAGGTAGTCGGCCAAGCTTTTGCTATCTAGTTGGGTCATTTTTCCATCAATATAAATGCGCACCCCGGTTTTGCCTTTCATGCTTATATTGTCGTTGTTGTCTACCATAATGCCCGGGCTTTTTTGCAACAATTCCATGGCGTTGCTTCCGGTAGCATTAATACTGTTTTCAACATTAAAAATGGTTTTATCGGCTTTTACTTCAATCATGGGCTTTTTGCTTACCACAGTCACTTCCTTTAATTGGGTAGCTTCGGCTACAAGCAACACGTTGGGCATGCTTAGTTGCGTACTGCCCGTTAATTCAATGGGGGCCGATGTTTGTTTGGCATAACCTACAGCAGAATAACCAAGCAAAAATTTGCCCACTAGCTTGGTGGTTATTTCAAAGCGTCCTTCTTCGTTGGTAACATCTGTTTTTACTAGACTGCTATCTTTCAATTTGAGTAAAGAAACCGTAGCAGCTTTGATCGGTTTTTTTTGGTTGTCGGTTAGTTTACCGTTAATGGTACTTTGAGCTATGCTAAACTGAAAAGCGAGCAGCAAAGCGCAAATGGATAGAATACATTTCATGCTTGTTTGTTTGGTTGTATGGTTGGTACGAAATACGGCTTAAAATGTTACAAAATAGTCGGCTAGTTGGTACAAAAGGTAGTAAACAGCACATGAAAGGTAAAAAAACTAAGCATCAGGGGCAGTGAACAAGCATTAGCGCTGCGCAACATTTGTTCGGGCTGTTGGCAGTAATCCTCGCCACCAATCGCCCGTTGGTTGTTGGTGTCTGTGGGTTACTGCTGCCCATCCCGCTGCCTTTGAACGGTAGAAATAAGGTTCAGCTTTTCAAAGCTTGGTATCCTTTAAGCAACAGCTTATCCATATATTTATCTACCCTATTTCCATGAGGCAATTTAATTTTTATTTTATTGAAAAAAAAATACCCTGTATATCAAAATAATTCTTTTTTTTGCAACCAAATAAACCTTTATGAAAAAAACATTATTTGCATTTCTATTCTTGACTTTATTAGCAGTGGTTAGCTGTGATCCTCCTGCTAAAATTATCAACGAACCTTCTTTGCCTTTAACCAAAGAAAATATTTTAGGTAAATGGATGCTCAACAATCTGCGCATAAAAATCATTCTTCAGAATTTTAGCCAAGATACTACTGAAAAGTTCGATGCCAACTCGTACTTCGATTTTAAAAGCAACAACAAAGTATATGTGTATGGCAAATTGCAAGGCGATACCGCTGCGGCTACGCTCGATTCGGTTGACTATAAAATAGAAAATAATAAATTGACCCTTTTAATGCCCAATTTATTTGCCGAAGCATTTCCTATCGAAGCACCTAACGAAAGCCAATTTTCGGTAACCATACTGACCGATAAAAAACTACAATTAAATGCCGCGTTTAAAATACCTGCCACCGATTCTACTATTGCAGCAGACTTATCGTTCTGGATAAATGCAAGTAGATAATCAATAACGCACACTATACATTCTACAAGTGAATACTTATCTAAGAGCAGGCTATAGAGGAAAGTGCTTTGCATTCCTCTATAGCCTCCTTTTTTACGTTTGAGCATTTAGTTACTTGTTATGTTGCTTTGGTTTTTAAACAGCACAATAGGTGTTTCGTAGGCCCAACAATTAGCCCCGATAGCAGCGGCTACACCGCTGAAGCCTTGTGTGTGGG
>JAIXOS010000275.1 GCA_027486695.1 Chitinophagaceae bacterium
CTAGTAAGTACATTAAATTGATCGTAAGCCATTGAATGTTTGCTTTAAGCCATGAGCAATAAGCTGTAGGCGTGATTATAAAAGTGTTTTATTTAATTGAAATAACTTTCT
Source organism: Chitinophagaceae bacterium (assembly GCA_027486695.1). Classification (GTDB taxonomy): domain Bacteria; phylum Bacteroidota; class Bacteroidia; order Chitinophagales; family Chitinophagaceae; genus Parasediminibacterium. The sequence continues at coordinate 112 of JAIXOS010000275.1, forward strand.
TTTAATAGTATTGATTTTACTGTTAAAATTGTTGAAATCTGCTTCAAGCAAATAGTTTAAATCGAACGCTAGTTGCAAGAGATATTCAGTTTCGTGTGCAGAACCCAATGCTATATGAATAAATCTTGCAAAATCAGCATCTGTACTTCTTCCGCAGCCCTCGCTGATATTGGTTGGAACAGAAGCAACCGCTCTGCGTAGTTGACTAGTTAAACCATACATTATCATGATTAGGAAAGGTATTGCTTGCTTTATACAAATCCAATACCAATGAGTGTGCTAATTGCCAAACTTCGTATTTCCTAAAATTTCTCCTAGTTGCTTACGGTTGATAGCCAACTGCTTGAAGCCTATAGCCACTTACAACAATTCTCTTGGGTCGGTAACAACTCCCGTTACGGCTGCAGCTGCTGCAACTAGTGGACTAGCTAACAACGTTCTACTACCAGGACCTTGGCGACCTTCAAAGTTTCGGTTGCTAGTGCTTACGGCATATTTACCGGCAGGTATTTTATCGTCGTTCATTGCCAAACATGCAGAACAGCCCGGTTGACGCAAAATAAAGCCGGCTTCTGTTAATACATCCAATATTCCTTCTTCTTTGATTTGTGCTTCTACAATGTGCGATCCAGGAACCAGCCAAGCGGTAATGTTGTCGGCTTTTTTACGACCTTTTACAATAGATGCAAAAGCTCTAAAATCTTCTATACGACCATTGGTACAGCTACCTAAAAATACATAGTCTACTCTTTTGCCAATGATAGGTTCATTTTCTTCAAAACCCATATAAGCCAACGATTTTTTGTACGAAGCTTCTCCATCTTTTACTTCGCTAGCTTTAGGAATACTTCGGGTAATGCCCGTGCCTAGGCCGGGATTGGTACCATAGGTAATTTGCGGTTCTATTTGGCTAGCTTCAAAAGTTAATTCGTAATCGAAAGTAGCGTTGTCGTCGGTTTTTAAGGTTTTCCAATATGCAACCGCCGTATCCCAAGCAGCTCCTTTCGGGGCTTTTTCGCGACCATTTAAATAGGCAAAAGTGGTTTCGTCGGGAGCAATCATACCACCGCGGGCACCCATTTCAATAGAAAGGTTACAAACGGTCATTCTTCCTTCCATGCTCATATTACTGAATACATCGCCGGCATATTCTACAAAATAACCGGTAGCACCGCTAGCCGTTACTTGCGAAATGATGAACAAGGCAACATCTTTTGTTGTTACTCCCTTTCCTAGCGCTCCATTGATGTTAATACGCATTTTTTTAGGTTTGGGTTGCATAATACACTGAGAAGACAACACCATTTCTACTTCAGAGGTGCCGATACCAAAAGCAATTGCACCAAATGCACCGTGGGTAGAGGTGTGCGAATCGCCACACACTATCGTCATACCAGGTAATGTTATACCATTTTCCGGACCCACTACGTGTACAATACCATTTTTGGGATTGCCCAAACCCCAATGCGAAATGCCGTATTTAGCCGCATTGGTTTCCAACGCTTTTAATTGATTGGCCGATAAAGGGTCGGCTACGGGTAAATGTTGGTTAATAGTGGGCGTATTGTGATCGGCAGTAGCAAATGTATGTTCCGGAAACATTACGCCTATACCCCTACTTTCCAAGCCTAAGAATGCTACCGGGCTAGTAACTTCGTGAATAAAATGACGGTCGATAAAAAAAACATCCGGGCCATCTTCAATTTTACGCACCACATGTGCATCCCACACTTTATCAAATAGGGTTGTAGGTTTGTTACTCATTTACTTAAGGATTTTTAAAATAATTTTGCAAATATCTAATAATAATGGGCAAAAATCGTAAAAACGTATAAAACACGGAATATTTTGTTGTTAGTTGTAGGTGATTGAAAAAAATTGCCTTTCCAACAATCAAAAGAAACAGGCAAATTATTGTTACCTAATTTAACAACCCCATTGCTCCGCATTACGCTTAATTGAGTTTAGAAAAGATATTTTTTGGTACAAAAATTGACCATAATCGTCTTTTTTCTATTTTTTAATCAATTTTTAATTTTGGAAGAAACTAGGTGCAAGTATAGTAGATTATTTGTTTTGAAATATGAATCAAGGTACTAATGCGTGCATATATTGGATTTGAATAGCAGCAAACTACACGATATGTAAAAAATATATTCATTGTTAAGCTGCTCAAATTTCCATATTCAAAAATATTGTATATTGGAGTTTGTATTCAGCAAACAAAATTTTAATTTGAGAGGACTTGATATAAACAGCCATACCATGCCACAAGAAAGGGAAAGATTAAATGCGCTTAGTCAGTTGAACATACTGGACACCGACAAAGACCCTTTGTACGATAATCTTGCCGCTTTAGCCGCCACTATTTGCCACACCAATAATGCTTATATTTCTTTTTTAGACAACAATCGATTGTGGTTTAAAGCTGCCTACGGCGATGAGGTAAGCGAAATACCAAGGGGCAATACGTTTTGCGAAGTAGTGATAGAACAAAATGCCGAATTGTACATTCCCAATATAACCGAAGCTCCTTTATTTAAAAATCACCACTTGGCAGTACATGCCCCATTTTTTAAAAGCTATGCGGGTTTTCCCATACACATATTCAATGATACTGCTATTGGTACCATCAGTGTTTTTGATACAGAAGAAAAATGTTTGTCCGAATCGCAGTTGCAGGCTATGCGAATGTTAACAAAACAAATAGCACAATTACTTGAAAGCCGACTTCAACTAAGCTCTTCGCAATCTATTTTAAATGCTTATTTAGATAGTTCTACCGAAGCATTTTGCATTGTAGATGCTCACCACGAAATTTTGTATAGCAACAAACTGTTTAACGATACCATTTACAAAATATACCAACAAACGGTAAAAAAGGGCGATACGATTAATTTGTTTTTTGAAGGAATCAATTGGGAAAATTTTAAAATTGGTTGTGCCAAAGCATTTAATGGCGAAAAGTCGCATGTAGAACGTTTAGTAACCTTCCATAATTTTTCGGTTTGGTTTTACATGCAATACATCCCCATTCGCAACAACCTTGGTAAAGTAGTTGCCGTAGGTTTTACCGCCAAAAATGTAAGTAATGAACGTAAATACAAAGATTTGTTGGAGGAAACCAATCAGTTGGCTAAGGTAGGTGGTTGGGAAATTAATTATGTAATGAATGAATGTATTTGGACAGATACTACCAAACAAATATTAGAAGTGGCACCCACATTTGTTCCGCAACAGCACTCCATTTTGGATTTTGTAGATGGAGATGAGCAAAAAAAGACACTTCAAAATTTGTTACACACGGCCACGCAGCAAGACGTGCCCTTCAATTTTGTAACAACCATCAAAACAAGTGGCGGACAAATTAAGTGGATTAAAATTAAATCGAATGCTAATTTTGAAAATGGCAAATGTATACGTCAGTTTGGTGCTATTTCGGATATTACACAAGAAACCATGTTGCGCAACAGCCTTCAAGAAAATGAAGACCGATTTAAAAGCATGATTGCTCACTCAAGCGACATTATATATGAATTAGATGCAAACGGCATATTTACCTTCGTTTCGCCGGTTTGGTTGAGGCTTCTTGGCCATAAGCCACACGAAGTGCTCGGCAAAAGTTTTCGGCAGTTCATACATCCAAAAGACATATTGGCTTGCATACGCTTTTACAAAACAATTGCCGATGGTAACGCAACGGATATTAGTATTGACTATAGGGTTTTACACAAAAAAGGACATTACGATTGGTATCAAACCAAAGGCAAGGTGGTAGTACGTGGAGGCGACACCTTTTTAACCGGTAATGCACGTAATATTAATGAACAAATACTTTCCCGCCAGGAATTGATGAACAGCGAAGAACGTTTTAAATCTTTAATATACAATATTTCTGACATCATTACATTGATTGATGCAAGTGGAAATATCCAATACCAAAGTGCATCGGTAATGCAAAAAATGGGCTACAGCGAAAATGAATTGGCAGGTAAAAATATTTTCAGCATTATTCATCCCGATGATATTGTCAATGTGCAATACCATTTTTCGGAAGCCTTACAAGTGCGAGGAAATACGGAACCCGTAGAATTTAGGTTGCTGAACAAAAACGGTACGTATTTGCATCTTGAAGCCAATGGCAATAACCAAATGCACAATCCGGCCATCAAAGCTTTGATTATTAATTCGCGCGATATAACCGACAGAAAGAAAAAAGAAGCCGCCATTCATGTACTTACCAACCGTTTGCAACTAGCCACCCAAGCTGCCAATATGGGCATTTGGGATTACGATATTGTAAATGATGTATTACTATGGGACGATAAAATGATGGAAATTTTTGGTGTATCGGCTGAAAGCTTTGGTGGTCGATACTATGAGTGGGAAAAACTATTGCATCCGGAAGATGCCGCAAAAACAGTGGCATTATTGCAATCAGCTTTTGCAGGAAAAAAATCATTTGATACCGAGTTTAGAATTTTGAAGCACGGTAGGCTAACAAGACACATCAAGGCACAAGCATTTATTGAGTTTGATACACACGGACAGGCTGTACGTGCTGTAGGCGTTAATTGGGATATTACCAAACAAAAGCGCGACGAACAAAATTTATTGCTACTCAATTCTGCTATCACCAACAGTCAAGAAGCGCTAATCATTACTACAAAGCAGGCCGACCAATTTGAACTGCCCTCTATAGTATATGTCAACGATGCTTTTCATAAAATTACCGGATACACGGCTAAAGAAATGATTGGCAAAACGTTAATCAAACTAACAGGCACGCAAACAAGTACACTTGCATTCAATAAGCTAAAACAGTCTATCAAAACGGCAGTAAGTTGCGAAACCGAATTGCAATTGTACAACAAAAAAGGACTGCCATTTTGGGCTGAAGCATCGGTAGTTCCCGTATTTACCAAGCTAGGAAATCTATCGCACTTTATTGCTATTTTGAAAGATATTACACAACGTAAACAAAGCGAAATAGCTTTAAAACAAAGCCAACAAACACTAGAAATTTTGTTTAAAGAAGTGCCGGTTGGCATGCTGTTAATTGATAGAAAAACGGAAAAAATAATACAAGCAAATGGGCAAATACAAAATCTTTTAGGTTATACCGAGGCAGAAATGATTGGCCGAAAAGCAGGATTGTTATTCAATCTGCCAGAAATAGCAGAAAAAATATATCCATTTATCCACAACGATGTGGTAATCAAAGATGTTGAAATTACCATACAAGGCAAAACCAATAAACCCATTCATACACTTGTATCTGTACAAATACTGTATCCTAATGGCGCGAAAGCAGTTTTAATGTCGTTTATAGACATTACAGATAGAAAAATTGCCGAAAATACGCTCAAAGAAAACGACCGGATTTTAAATATGGCACACAAAATTGCCAAAACCGGACATTATGTAGAAGATTTGGTAACCGGAAAATGGGTAAGTTCCGATACACTAGATGAAATATTGGGTATTGATAAAAAATTTAAAAAGCTAACAGCCAATTATCAAAAGCTGATTAAACCCGAATTTTTGGACAAACAAATCCAAAATTACCAGTTGTTAACCACTAGTGGATTGCGTTCCGAAGAAGATTATATCATTGTACGTCCCTTAGATGGCGAAGAAAGATGGGTGCGTGATATAGCCGAAGTAGAGTTTGATAATGAAGGACAACCCATTAGAATTTTGGGTACGTTGCAAGACATTACAGAACGAAAAAAAGCAACCATTGATTTGCGCAATTCATTTACACTAGTGAACGAGCAAAATAAGCGATTGCAAAATTTTTCCTATATCGTTTCGCACAACATTCGTAGCCATAGCAGCAATATCATGGGTATAGTATCTTTTTTCGAGCTGCCCAATATTACACTACAAGAAAAAGAAGAAATGTTTGTTCACTTAAAAAAGGCGGCGCTTGGTTTGGATAGCACACTCACGCACTTGAATGAACTGTTAGATATTCAGCGTAATGCCAACATAGTGGTAGAAAAATTACCCTTACATCTATACATCGATAATGCATTGATGGTAGTAGGCGATACGGCTATGCAAAAAAATATTCAGATTACCAATCTGGTGGAAGCCAACATTAATTTATTGCACAATAAAGCCTATTTGGAAAGCATTGTACTCAACCTTATTTCCAACGCAGTTCGCTACTCAGATACTAGCAAAACAAAGTCTACCATTCTTATTCAATCTTCGCAGGTACAAGGCAAAACAGTATTAGAAATAATAGACAACGGAGTGGGAATAGATTTGGAAAAAAATAAAGAAAAAATATTTGGCCTTTACAAAACGTTTCACGGCAATAGCGATGCAAGGGGAGTTGGATTGTTTATTACCAAAAACCAAATTGAAGCCTTGGGTGGAAGCATTGAAATGGAAAGTAGTAAAGGAAAGGGCACCACTGTGCGGATACATTTTAAATGATGCATACCGTAAAGCATTAAATTAACTGTACTGTTTACCTATTTGCCGTTGACGACTTTTTTAAATGCTATTGTGTGTATGTAGGTCCGCTTGTTTGTGCAGTTAATAAATGCGCACTTTATAGGATAATAGTTGTGTTTACTTGCTGCTACAATTTGAAATGTTAGCCTTAATAAGGCGATAAGACAAGTTTATCTATATATTAGATACAGCAAAATGCTATAAATAAGTATGGGTAAGGAAACACAAATCCATACAGACGAAGCAATATAGCTACTGCCATATGGATTAAACGAATTCAAAAACATAACAGATTTATTAAATAGCCAATTGGAAAAAGCCCTGAAATTGCGGCACCTCCACCTAAATACTAACAGAAATACAGCAAAGCCAATTTTAAAGTAATGAAAACCAAAAACTACATCTAATAGCGATAACCAAGAAAATGGTATGCAAAAATAAAATATGATTATATTTATTTCGTTATATGTTAATTTGGTTTTGTTTGCTATAAATAAAAGCAGATGAACTACATATTTGAATATAGCGCTAATCATTTTGCAGGATTAATTTGCATTAAAAATTAACATATTAATAGTTGCATATGTTGAGTTATAAATACGCTTGGCATTGGTTAAATGGATGGTAGTTACAGCAAAAGCAGTCTTCTAGTATAAAAATAATATCTGCGAAATTGGGTAAAAAATTTTTAATAAAGCAGCAATTTTCAAGGGGTATCCAATATTTTTCATTTCTCTTAATGCCCTTGTTAAATTATTCAAGGTTAAAATCTGCAAGTTCGTAGTTAGCATTCCGTCCACCTTCGTTTGTTTCTTTCAATATGCCTTTTTCTATCAAGTCTTTTATATCGCGTAATGCCGTGTCTGTGGAAACTTTGGTAATCTTTGCCCACTTTGAGGATTGTAGTTTTCCGTCAAATCCGTCAAACAATATATTTAAAATGGTGCGTTGTCGTTCATTGATTGGAGTATTTTCGTGCAGTTTCCAAAATTCGGCTTTTCGCAAAATACGTTGTGTGGTGTTTTGGGTGGCAAGCATGGCATTTTTCAGACAATGTATAAACCATTCAAGCCATTCGGTGATGTCGCCTGTGCTGTGTTGCACTTTTTGTAACACTTCATAATAGCGTTTACGTTCTACCAAAATTTGGCTTGACATACTGTAAAAACGTTCGCCACTACTTTCAGCACGTGCAAGTAACATATCAATGATGGCTCGTCCAATACGTCCGTTTCCGTCATCAAATGGGTGAATAATGATAAACCAAAAGTGGGCAATAGCTGCTTTTACTACAGGGTCAAGTTGGTTGTCGTTGTTGTACCAATCCAAAAATTTGTCCATTTCAGCTTTTACCAATTTTGGTTTTACTGCTTCGAAGTGTATTTTTTCTTTTCCCATAGCACCCGAAACTACCTGCATATCGCCTGTTCGGTATTTACCAACTTCTATTTCATAAGGTCCGCTGTGTCCTGTGGGAAAAAGCGCAGCGTGCCAACCGAACAGACGCTTTTCCGTCAAAGGCAAAGTGTAACGTTGAGTAGCATCAAGCATCATTTCCACAACTCCCTCTATATTGCGACTGCTTGGCACAAGTCCTGATGTATTTATTCCCAACCGCCTTGCAATAGAAGAACGCACTTGGTTGTAGTTGAGCAATTCGCCTTCTATCTCGCTTGATTTTACAACATCTAAGGTAAGGGCTGTAAGGGTTGCTTCTTTTTTGGCTGAAAAACCTAAAGTGTTCATTTGCCCTATAATTTTCCCTTGCATTAGTTTTGCTTCACCAAATACAGCATTTATGGCTTTTTCGTCCCACGAAAAGTTTGTCCAATTTGTATGTTCGTAAATGTATTTTACCATTACTTTAAAACAAATTTGCGGCAAATGTATGCATTATTTACCGCAATTTTGCGGCGATTGTCTTGTTTTTTCACCGCATGTACTAAGCTATTGGGCAAAGACTTGTACTTGTGCTGTCTTCTGTTATCAGAAAACTGATTTTTATTCCCCTAATGATTGAAAGCTGACCATTAGTTTGATTTGTGCCCCTTTATGTTCCCCTTTGATAGTAATTATGAAAAACTAAAATCGCTGTAATGCCTAATAGAAAAGGGTTTCAGCGATTTCGCCAAAACCCTTTAAGTGATTCCGCAGGGGCTCGAACCCTGGACCCGCTGATTAAGAGTCAGCTGCTCTACCAACTGAGCTACGAAATCGCAATGAATAGATGCACAGTTTGTAAAAATACAGCAAAGAGCTAATAGTTATAAAAGTTTGCGGCTCTTGCTAATAGATTCTGTTAATTTGCGGCAATATATACTATCCCTATATGCCAATTACCCATCCACTGATTATTATTACAGCACCATCGGGTGCAGGTAAAACATCTATTACTCGATTTTTGTTGCAGAAGTACCCACAATTATCCTTTAGTATTTCTGCCGCTACGCGCAACCCACGACAAGGCGAAGTAGATGGGAAAGATTATTATTTTATTTCGGAAGAAGCCTTTAAGAGTCATATTGTGAATAATGATTTTATAGAATGGGAAATGGTGTACGAGGGCAAATATTATGGTACCCTTAAAGCCGAATTGCAACGTATTTGGGAGCAACGAAAAGTACCAATGTTAGATATTGATGTAAAAGGTGCTATACACGTGCAGCAGCAGCTAGGTAGCAATTGTTTATCGCTGTTTATTCAACCGCCGAGTGTGGCCGAATTAGAAAAACGGTTGCAAAGCAGGGGTACCGAAACACCGGAAAGTTTGGCTACCAGAGTAAATAAAGCAAGCTACGAAATATCATTTTCACATCATTTTAACCGGATTGTAGTAAACGACGATTTGCAAAAAGCATGCTTGGAAACAGAACAAATTATTCAGCAATTTTTGGGTTGGTAGCAGCTGCAACCTGAGTTCCGTGGGCGCTAAATCTGTTTTTAATTTATAAGTAAATGTATTTATTCTTTATTCAATAACATTAATTGTATTCATTAAATACTTATGTTTGCAGCACATTAGCTTATTGTACACTTCATGCCTACTAGTCTATGCGTTTTGGAGTAGCTTTTTATAAAAAAGTTCCCATATTTAGATGGTTGATTGCATTTGCAATTGGCATTGTAGTATCGTTTTATTGCACCATTCCTTTATATGCAATTGTTTTGGCTGCACTGCTGAGTGTTGGTACAATTGTTTATTTTTCTTTCTGCTCACTCGCAATCAACTACCGCTTTGGCTATGTAAATGGTGGTGCCATTATGTTGCTTTTTGTTTGTTTGGGTTTTGCCATATTGCACCAATATCGGTGGAGTAATCGGTCTAATTATTTAGGTAAATTTTACACGGGCGCGCAGCCTTATTGGGTTGTGTTACAAGAAACACCAATAACCAAAACCAAAACGTATAAAGCCAAAGCTTTGGTAAAAGCGGTATATGTAGCCAATCAGTGGCGCTCTGTAAAGGCCCAAACACTTTTGTATTTTTATAAAACGGATACGATAGCCTCCAAATTGCAATATGGAAACCAGTTGATTATTCAGTCGGCGTTACAGTCTATTCCTAAGGCGTCTAATCCGGGCGCAATGAATTATCATGAGTATTGCAGCTTTCAAAACATTGATTACCAAGTATTTGTTGCGTCCAATAAGTACATAGTACTAGATAGTTTAGAGCAATCTGCTGTAGTACAACATTTTCAACAAGTGCAGCAATTTGTGCTTACTACGTTAAAAAAATACATTCATCAATCACAGGCAGTTGCTGTAGCAGAGGCATTGTTAATAGGCTATAGGAATGATTTAGATAAAGATTTGTTGCAGGCTTATAGCACCGCTGGCATTGTACACATTATCGCAATTAGCGGGCTACATTTAGCTATGCTATACAGTTTATTGGTAGTGCTCTTGCGCCCTTTTAAAAACCTAAAAGGATATGTTTATATGGAGCCAATCATCATCATTGTTGTTTTGTGGTGGTTCGCTTTTTTAGCAGGTGCTGCACCTTCGGTAATACGTAGTGCAATTATGTGTAGCTGTATGGCAATTGGAAAAAGCGTACAAAAAAAAGCCAATGCCTATAACACATTGGCTATTTCGGCAATGTTGATACTTGTTTTTCAGCCATTTAGCTTGTGGGATGTAGGTTTTCAATTAAGTTTTGCAGCGGTTGTAAGTATTCTTTTGTTTAGCCATGAGTTGCAAAAATTGGTATCCTTTCGCAATAAGCTACTCCTACATTGTTGGCAATTGTTGTGTATAACTATGGCAGCACAAATACTTACTTTGCCTATTGTATTGTACCATTTTCATCAAATGCCTACTTTGTTTCTTGGTACTAATGTAATAGCAGTACCGCTGTCTGCATTGATTTTATATGGCGAAATATTGTTGCTAGTTGTAGCGGCAGTTCCCGTTTTGCCAGTGTACATTGGAAAAATGCTGGAATTTTGTTTGGTAATGTTGAATAAATACATTGCCAAAGTGGCTATTTTACCATTTGCGGCGTTTACTAATGTTGCGTTTTTATGGCCACAAGTTTTTTGTTGCATAGCGGCGTTATTACTCTTGTATGGATGGCTGTATTATCGGCAAGCCACATATTTATTAACGTCGTTACTGTGTTTTGTAGTAGCAACAGGTATAGGCTGTTGGGATACTTTGCAGAAAAAAGGACAGTTATTGGCCATTGTATACCAAGTGCCTAAGCAAACGGCAATAGATGTAGTAGCAGGAAACAAATACCGATTTATTGGGAACAAAGCCATGTTTACCAACGAATCTAGCATACATTTTTTCTTACAGCCAACCCGTATTCGGTATCGGTTGTATAACCTGCAAGCATCTACAGCTATTGTTCAACACCCCAACTGTATTTATTCCGCCAATAAAAAAATCATACTCGTCAATCGGGGGTTTACTGTACCAAAAGGGCATACACCAATAGCAGCCCATGCGCTAATTGTTTGTCAAAATGCGCCTGTAACCATTCCGCAGCTAAGGGCTGCGTTTACTTTTGATCAACTTATTTTTGATGGTAGTAATAGTTTGTGGAAAATAAGCAAATGGAAAAAAGACTGCGACAGCCTACATTTGCGCCACCATTGTACGCCTACCGACGGCGCAGCAGTTATTCAGTTATAAATCCTTTCCCATAAGAGGACGCTATTTTATCAATCAACACCCCCACAATATGGGGAACGGGGGTAAACCCAAACATCATGCAAAAAAAAATTCAGTCTGCACTCATTTCCGTTTTTTACAAAGATGGGTTAGCTCCAATTGCCCAACAATTACACCGCTTAGGTATTACCATTTATAGTACAGGAGGAACACAAACTTTTTTAGAAAACTTGCAAATACCTTGTGTGCCGGTTGAAAGTTTAACCACTTATCCATCTATTTTAGGAGGAAGGGTGAAAACGTTGCATCCTGCTGTTTTTGGCGGTATTTTGGGTCGTAGGTATGAAGCACAGGATTTGGCAGAAATGGCACAATACCAAATTCCGGAAATTGATTTGGTTATTGTGGATTTGTATCCCTTCGAGGAAACGCTGAAAACAACCAAAGAAGAGAAATTAATTATTGAAAAAATAGATATTGGCGGACCAAGTATGATACGTGCTGCGGCCAAAAACTACCGCGATGTGGTAGTTGTAGCAGCTAAAAACCATTTTGGATTATTGGAACAATTGTTGGCTACTCAAAATGGTGAAACCTCTATAGAACAACGAAACGATTTTGCGGCAAAAGCTTTTGAAGTTGTCATGAATTATGACATTGCCATCAGCAATTATTTTAACCCAAGCAATACCACTCAGCAAACCTCTTCACAGAAGCAAATATTGCGCTATGGCGAAAATCCACACCAACAAGCTGCTTTTTATGGTAATTTAAACGAGGTGTTTACCCAATTAAACGGAAAAGAACTTTCGTACAATAATTTGGTGGATGTAGATGCTGCCATACAATTGATTAGTGAGTTTACTTTGGACGCATCTGTTTTTGGCATTATTAAGCATACCAATGTGTGTGGCGTAGCAGCTGCCGAAAGTGTACATACTGCTTGGATTAAAGCACTAGCCGGCGATCCGGAAAGCGCATTCGGCGGCGTATTGGTAACTAATGGTGAAGTAGACAAAACTACGGCAGAGGCTATTAACGAAATATTTTTTGAAGTGTTAATAGCGCCTGCTTTCAATAGCGATGCTTTAGAAGTATTAAAAAGCAAGAAAAATAGAATTTTATTGCAATTGGTTGGAGAAAAAGCCACTTCAACTCAACAATCTAAATCGTTGCTGAATGGGGTACTTACACAAGCTACTGATGAAGGTAATTTTACCGAATGGAAAGAAGTAGGGGGTAGAACCACATCTGATGCTGAAAAGGAGGATTTGATATTTGCCAACTTGGTTTGCAAACATCTTAAAAGCAATGCAATTGCATTGGTAAAAAATAAACAGCTAATTGGGAAAGGCTGCGGACAAACGAGCAGAATTGACTCTTTGCGCCAAGCAATTGAAAAAGCAAATCAATTTGACTTTTCTTTAGCTGGGGCCGTTTTGGCTAGCGATGCATTTTTCCCTTTTAATGATTGTGTTCAAATAGCACATTCTGCCGGTATAGAAGCCTTCATTCAGCCTGGTGGTAGCATTAGAGATAAAGATAGCATTGAGTATTGTGTAACCAACCAATTGGCAATGGTTATTACCGGTCTTCGACATTTCAAACATTAATCCATTTTTATGCCCACTACCAAACATAAAGCCTATTTGGCATTAATGGCCACAAGCATTGTTTGGGGAACTACATGGGTTGCTATGAAAATGGGTGTTCAAGGAATGCCGCCCCTACAATTAGCCGCTATTAGGCAATTGATGGGCGGCACTTTTTTGGTGGTAATGTTTTTGATACGCGGGCACCAAATGCCAGATATACATCAATTGCTCCGTTTACTTGGTATTGGTATTTTCACATTTGTGATTGCAAATGGGTTAGCTACGCTCAGTTTAAGCTATATTTCAAGCGGACTTGGTGCGTTAATTGCCGCATTATATCCACTTTGTGTGGTAATGATAGAGTTTGTTTTTTTCAAAAATAAAAACATTACTTGGACTACGGTTGTAGGTATATTTCTTGGTTTTAGTGGCATTGCATTGGTGTTTTATGACAATGCTTTTCATACAAATGTTTCGCACGCTCATTATTTTTGGGGAGTTGTATTGGCTACAGTTTCTATGCTTGCGTGGAGCATTAGTACCATTTTAATAGCTAAGGCCAAAATGCAAGTAAGTCCCTACATGGGCATTGGTTGGCAAATGTTATTTAGTGGCATTATTTTGTATACCTATTGTTTGGCGACACATACCCATATTCCCATAGTGCAAATTCCGGCTATTTCTTGGTGGTCTATTGTTTATTTAGTGGTTTTAGGATCGGTAATTACTATGATGGCATTTGTATATACTATGAAAAATCTGCCCACAGCCGTGGCGGCTTTGTATGCCTATATAAATCCGATTGTTGCTGTTTTTGTTGGCTTTTTTTTACTAAACGAAGTAATTACTTTGAATATTATTTTAGGTTCTGTAATCACCGTTGTGGGGGTGTATATTGTAAAATGGAGCATGACAAAAGCCGCCGCAAAAATTGCAGCGGCTTAATACTTTGTATTTACATGCAAATCGGTATTCTATAATTCCAATGAAAGAACCGTCTTAGGCGGCACTAAATGGATGGTTTGTAATCCTGCTGCTTGTGCACCTTCAATGTTTACAAGTGTATCATCAATAAAAAGCGTTTCTTCTGCAATCAAACCCTGCTCTTCTAATATTTTCAAATAACTTTCCGTGTGTGGTTTTCTGTAGCCAAATTCATGTGAGTAATAGGCTTTAATGAAAAAGTCATTAAAGCTATTCGTTCCGGTTACATGCTCATACAGTTTCATAAAAGCCTCGTAATGGATAATATTGGTGTTAGAGTATAAATATATATTGTATTTTGATTTTATATTTTTAAGCCATTCCAATCTGTCAAGTGGAAAACTGAGTAACATGGCATTCCAAGCTTCTTCAATTTGTTCATTACTAAGCGATGTTTGGCTGATGGTTCTAAATGCGTCGTAAAATGCTTCAGGGGAAATTTTACCAGTTTCTAATTGTTCAAATACGGGCGACGCATGGTGTTGATTGAATAGCTGTTTAAAATCTTTGATACCATATTGTACAAATAAATCTTCTGTTTTTTGGTAATCCAATGTCATGAAAATACCGCCCAAATCGAAAATAATATTTTTAATCATATTGTATTATTAGTATGTATTATTAAGAAATCATGTTATTTAGTGCTTGCTGAATTTGCGGTTCAATTTGCTGATAGTGCATAGCTACTTGTTCGGTTAACTTAGGTAATTGATGTAGATTGATTAGTTTTTTTGAGTTCGATTCTATGTTTTGAATCAGTATTAGCAATTCAGGTATTTGGATGATGGAAAGTGATGATTTGACGTGGTGTGCAGTTTGGTACAGCTTTTTCCAATCCTCCAATGAGCAATAGTTTTGCATTTCGGCAATTGCTGTTGGCATATTTTTTAGAAATAGCTGAAACATTTTTTCTGCGGTATTCCGATCTTCTTTGCACAAATCGGCTATTAGCGACAAATCTATTGCAATGGGTTGGTTATTCATTGGGTGTATTTAAAGATACTGTATTGCAATTTTTGCAAATGCCACTTACTACTACATCGGTTTGAGTATATACAAATCCGGGTGGTAAAGCCACTTGAGGAATTTGTACGTGATCCAAGCAATAGGTAACAGCACACTTGTCGCAAATAAAATGTATGTGGTTATCGTGATGGTGTCCTTGTCCACAACTGTCTTTGCACAGCGCATATTTTACACTGTTATCTGGAGTTGGTATGGTATGAATAATGCCTTTATCTACAAAGGTTTGTAATGTTCTATAAA
>JAIXOS010000296.1 GCA_027486695.1 Chitinophagaceae bacterium
CTATTCTACCGTTGAACTATTCCCGTAGAAAACTAAAAGCTATCCAAAGATAGGACAGCTTTTAGTAATTTGCGAATTTATATTCACTAACGAACTAAAAGCATGATGCTTTAAGTACGCTGAAACTATTTGATGATTTCAGTAACCTGACCTGCACCTACAGTTCTACCACCTTCACGGATAGCGAATTTCAAACCTTTTTCCATCGCAATTGGTTGGATAAGTTTTACAGTTAGGCTAGTGTTATCACCAGGCATAACCATTTCAGTACCTTCTGGTAAAGAACACTCTCCAGTTACGTCGGTAGTACGGAAATAGAACTGAGGACGATATTTGTTGAAGAAAGGAGTGTGACGGCCACCTTCATCTTTTGATAGAACGTAAACTTCGCCTTTAAATTCAGTATGTGGAGTGATAGATTTTGGTTTACAGATAACCATACCGCGACGGATTTGGCTTTTCTCAATACCACGCAATAACAAGCCTGCGTTATCACCAGCTTGACCTTCGTCAAGTAATTTTTTGAACATTTCAACACCAGTTACAGTTGAAGTAAGGGCATTTTCCATCAAACCAACAATTTCAACGCCTTCACCCACTTTGATGATACCACGCTCAATACGACCAGTAGCAACAGTACCACGACCTGTGATTGAGAATACGTCTTCTACAGACATCAAGAAAGGCATATCGATAGGACGGGGAGGTAATGGAATGTATGTATCAACAGCTTCCATTAATTCTTCGATTTTAGCAACCCATTGTGGATCTTCAGCAACGGCACCAGTAGCAGAACCTTGAATAATTGGAGTGTTATCGCCATCAAAACCGTTTTTGGTCAATAATTCGCGAATTTCCATTTCAACCAACTCAAGTAATTCAGGATCTTCAACTAGATCAACTTTGTTCATGAAAACAACCATTCTTGGAACGCCTACTTGGCGAGCCAAAAGAATATGTTCTCTTGTTTGTGGCATTGGACCATCAGTAGAAGCTACTACTAGGATAGCTCCATCCATTTGAGCCGCACCAGTAATCATATTTTTTACATAGTCAGCGTGACCTGGACAGTCTACGTGAGCATAGTGACGGTTAGCAGTTTGGTATTCAACGTGAGCGGTATTGATAGTGATACCACGCTCTCTTTCTTCAGGAGCACCATCAATTTCGTCGTACTTTTTAGCAATGTTACCCATTCCTTTTTTAGAAAGGATCATGGTAATCGCGGCAGTCAAGGTGGTTTTGCCATGATCTACGTGACCAATAGTACCTACGTTTACGTGAGGTTTATCCCTCATGAAGCTTTCTTTTGCCATTTTTTTATTTTTTTTATTTTGTGTTTTAAATATTAAAAGGCCTTATAGAAGACCATTTACTTTTTGCTAAGCTTTCCAAATGAACGTAAAGCTGACCAATAAAACCCGAACTATTACCTTGTACAAATAAAAGATAACAATTGCAGAGCCGTTGGTGAGAATCGAACTCACGACCTCTTCCCTACCAAGGAAGTGCTCTACCCCTGAGCTACAAAGGCTTTTGCGTTTGAGCGGAAGACGAGTCTCGAACTCGCGACCTATAGCTTGGAAGGCTATCGCTCTACCAATTGAGCTACTTCCGCTTATCCTAAAAACTTTAAAAGAACTGTGGGCAGAGCAGGGTTCGAACCTGCGTACTCGTGAGAGAACAGATTTACAGTCTGTCGCCTTTAACCACTCGGCCATCTACCCAAAGTGAGCCGAAAACTGGAATCGAACCAGCGACCTACTGATTACAAATCAGTTGCTCTACCAGCTGAGCTATTTCGGCATTGAAATATTTAAAAGACCTCTTTTGTTTTTCGGGATTGCAAAGTTAACAGAAAAGTTCATTTTGCAAAATTTTAAAAGAACTTTTTTTATTTTTTTTCACACTCCTATCTCTCTTACCATCCAAAACAAACGCATGATTACTTGGTGAAACTTTGATGCACTAAGTAATATTTAAATATTTTCATGCCCAATAAAAAAAGTATACCATTACAAAAATAAAATAAAAAGGGAGGCAAAATCTGCCTCCCTTTTGTACAAATATGTTTAATTATGCAGCAAGCTTTTGTTTTTTTCGTTTGATTTGGTTGACAATACTATCCATTGCATTGTCAAAAGATTCTTCGAAAGATTTAGAAGATGACTTGACAAAAAAGTCGTGTTTGGGAACATGTACGTTTATTTCAACAATTTTATCCTTGATATTGTGAACTACGTTATCTAGTTTTAAATATACATCTACCTTAAGGATAGTGTCGTGAAATGTGTTTAATTTTTCTACTTTACGAGATACTAGTTCTAACAATTTTCCATCGGCATCAAAGTGCACTGTTTGAATGTTTACTTTCATAAAAATTATGAATTTAAAGTGAATAAAAGATGAGTAAAGTATTGTATCTATAGGCAAAAAATATATGCACAATCTTGTGCAGGATTCAGTAATAGATGATTGCAATTCGTTGAATTAAAAGTAAACAATTAACCCATACAAAAACAAAAAAACTTTTCGAGATTTTATATTTAACAAAGCCATAGGCTTACTAGTGGAGGAAGCAAAAAAAGGCCGTATGAAGGGTAATTATTTCATCTGTGGGCATATGCGTTAGGGATTGAAGCGATTACCCCACAGCCAACATCCTGAAAGGTGGCGGCGAGGAGTAAAAGCAAAAAGCCCGACCCAAAGAGGAAGGCCCTAAAATTAATGATACAAAAGATACTTTAATCGATTGTCTTGGTTGTATCTATACCTCCGGTGAAAATGGAAGAAATTTTACCGGCTGCATAAATACCCTTATTAAACCGATTTCCTAAAACAATTACAGTTGCGGTGTCTTTAATCAAGCGTTTAAAAACGGCATTATTACCATGCCACCAACCATTGTGATACACTATTGTTTCGGTTGGACGCACCAATAAACGAAAACCTAAACCGTAATTGTGCTCTCCCTTACGTTCATTGCTATAAGGTGCAAAGGCCATATTGAGGGTATTAGCCGATACAAACTGCGCTTGATAAAGCGCGATATCCCACTTTAATAAATCGCGGACTGTACTGTACACATTTTTGTCACCATAAACACAGTCGAGCTTTTGAATTCCAAACGGTGCGCCATTGGGTTGATAGGATGGAATATAATGATTTGTATCCTGAATACTGAATACATAACTGTCTTTCATTCCAAGTGGTAAAAAAACGCTATCACGCAGATAATTAGGAAATGAGATCCCGGAAACATGTTCTGCAATTAAAGCGAGTAGTGCATAATTGGTATTACAATATTGAAACACTCGATTGGGCATTGCATTGGGTGCAGGCTTACGGGTGATTAAGAAATTGAGCAGACTTTGGTTGGTAACAAACCTTTCGGCAGGTACGTAATTGTCTTTTTTTATCCGAAATATTTTGATGATTCTACCCTTTTTGTTTCGCTTTTTAATAACACTTACAGTTGGTCCATCCATAAAATGTGTGTAATTAGGAAGGCCGCTCCGGTGCGTTAGTAAATCTTTAATAGATATATTTTTGTAAGGAAATAAGGGGAAAAAACTATCCACTGTTTGATCAAGCGATAATTTACCTTGCTCCATTAACCGAAGTATGACTATGCTTGTAAAAGTTTTGGAGGTGGAAGCTATGTGTATAGGTGTATTGACAGTGATAGGAATTTTATTTTTAAAATCAATAACCCCTTGGTAATCTTCCAAAACAATATCACCATTTTTTGCTACAAGTATACCACCACTAAAAGCCTTATTTTTTAGCAAAATATTTTTATACAACTCTTCGGCCTGCCGCATATAAAATAGCTTTTCGGTTGGAGACAGCGTATCGAAATGTACAATAGGTTGTACCATTTGTGAACTTGAAGTATCTACCGTTGTGTTACTACAAGCAATCATAACAAGCGAAAAAAAAGCAATCAACTTGAATTTATGCATACCTAAAAGAATTGATTGAATAAATGCAATAATTACAAAGAAGCATGAAAAAAAGAAGAAAACAAAAATTGTTAGAAAAAAGCAAAGAGTTGTAAGCAGTTTAAACAAGGAAAAGAGAATTGAACCAATGTGTTACAAAATAATTCATAGGCTTATTACAAGTGCAGAAAAAGATTGGAACAAATAAACAAAAAAATAATGTGGATAATTTTTTGATTTTTTTTTCATTATTAGAAATACTTGTCTATCTTTGCAGCCCGAAAAAATTATGCCAAAACAACCACTTATTAAGCAGGATGGACAAATACTTGAAGCATTGAGTAATGCAATGTTTAGAGTAAAATTAGAAAACGGGCACGAAATACTTGCCACGATTTCTGGTAAAATGCGTATGCACTACATTAGAATACTTCCTGGAGACAAGGTAGGTGTTGAAATGAGTCCTTATGACTTAACAAGAGGTAGAATCAATTTCAGATACAAATAATAAAATAGGTTACAACAGCTAATCATCTTAGCTTTTAGCAAATAAGGAAAATCAAACCCATCATGAAAGTAAGAGCAGCAATTAAAAAACGTAGCGCAGATTGCAAGATTGTGAAGAGAAAAGGAAAGCTATATGTCATTAACAAAAAAAATCCTCGCTTCAAACAAAGACAAGGATAATACACAATTCTATTGGTATTTGGCTGAAACAGATTTATCTATTATAAAAGCAACATTGAAATTATGGCACGTATTGCCGGTATAGACTTACCTAAAAATAAAAGAGGCGAAATAGGCCTTACTTACATTTACGGTATTGGGCGTTCAACAGCACAATACATTTTGGAGAAAGCAGGTATTGATATCAACAAAAAAGTGAATCAATGGAATGATGAAGAACAAACTGCAATCCGTAACATCATTAACAACGAGTTTAAAGTAGAAGGTGCTTTGCGTAGCGAAGTACAAATGAGCATTAAACGTTTGTTAGACATTGCTTGTTACCGCGGCCTTCGCCATAGAAAAGGACTCCCTGTAAGAGGTCAACGAACCAAAACAAATAGCCGTACTAGAAAAGGTAAGCGTAAAACAGTTGCCGGCAAGAAAAAAGCACCTAAGAAATAGAAACAAACTCCAAGTAAGTAATTACTTGGAATTGTTTTTTGTATACGCCGCCGGATGTCTATGTGCATAATGTAGATGGAGGGGCATTTATTTTTAACTCAGATTACCTATTTAAACATGGCAAAACCATCAAAAGCACAGAACAGTGCAAAAGCCGCAGCCAAAAAAAGAATTGTAAAGGTGGATGCAGCTGGAGAAGTACGCATAAGTGCTACTTTCAACAACATTATTATTTCTTTCACCAACAAATCAGGTCAAGTTATTTCTTGGTCTAGTGCTGGTAAAATGGGCTTCCGTGGCTCAAAGAAAAACACTCCATACGCTGCTCAAATGGCAGCTCAAGATGCAGCCAAAGTTGCATTTGAAGCTGGTCTGAAAAGAGTAGATGTATTTGTAAAAGGTCCAGGTAGTGGTCGTGAAGGAGCCATTCGTTCAATTGCACAAAACGGTATAGAAGTAACTTCTATTAAAGATGTAACGCCTATGCCACACAACGGCTGTCGCCCTCCGAAACAAAGAAGGGTATAATCTACAATATTTCAATTTTATTTATATTTAACAGGATGTATAATTAATTTTAGATTTTTAATGATTGTACATCGTCAATAAAAAATCAGAAAACAACATTATGGCACGTTATACTGGTCCAAAAACCAAAATTTCTAGAATTTTCGGAGAGCCTATCCTTGGAAATGGCAAATGGTTAAGTAAAAATAGCAACCCTCCCGGTCAACATGGAGCTGCACGCAAACGTAAAAGTCTTGGTGAATATGCTTTGCAGTTAAGAGAAAAACAAAAAGCAAAATATACTTACGGCTTGTTGGAAAGACAATTCCGTAAAACATTTGAAGAGGCTGCACGTATCAAAGGTGTTACCGGTGAAAACTTAATTAAGTTATTAGAAGCTCGTTTAGACAACACTGTTTACCGTTTAGGTCTTGTTGCAAGTCGTCCAGAAGCACGCCAATTGGTTTCTCATAAACACATTACTGTAAATGGTTTTGTGATGAATGTACCTTCGTACTCTTGTAAACCGGGTGATATCATTGGTTACAAACCAAAAAGTGGTGCCAACTCATCAATTGTTAGTAAAACTCGTGGTAAAAACCCTAAATTTAGTTGGGTAGATTGGAACGAGACAGAACAAAAAGGAACTTTCATAACTTATCCTGAAAGAGAAAATGTTCCTGAAAATATCAAAGAACAATTGATTGTAGAGTTGTACAGTAAATAATAATAAGGTGAAGTGGTTTTTAAATCACTTCACCTTACCTTTTATATCTTTTAGAAATAAAAACAGTTGATGTTGTATTAACATCAATAACCGAAAACAAAAACAAGTTTTAATATGGCCATATTAAACTTTCAAAAGCCCGATAAAATTGTTTTGCAAAAAGCAACTGATTTCGAAGGCCTATTTGAATTCCGTCCACTAGAACCAGGTTATGGTTTAACAGTAGGTAACGCACTTCGCAGAGTTTTACTGAGTAGCTTGGAAGGATATGCAATAGTTGGTATCAAAATTGAAGGTGTTGATCATGAATTCGCTACCATCAAAGGAGTTACTGAAGATGTTACCGAAATAATTTTGAACTTGAAACAAGTACGCTTCAAGAAAAAAATAGAAGGTGATGTTTCTAACGAAAAAATCACCCTTTCAATTAAAAACAAAACCGAATTCACAGCTGCAATGCTTGGCGAAGCAAGCCAAAGCTTTCAGGTAATGAATCCGGAATTGGTTTTATGCATCCTTGATAGTAGTGCTAAAATTGATATAGAACTAATAATAGCAAAAGGACGTGGATATGTTCCTGCAGAAGAGAACAAACCTAAAGACTGTCCATTTGGCTACATTGCCATTGATTCTATACACACCCCTATCAAAAACGTTCGTTACAGTATTGAAAATTACCGTGTTGAACAAAGAACCGACTACGAAAAATTGATTCTTGATGTTGCTACAGACGGTACTATACATCCGGAAGATGCTGTTAAACAAGCTTCTAGAATTTTGATTCAGCACTTGATGATCATTACCGACGAAAACATCACTTTTGATAGCAAAGAAGAGAAAAAAGATGATGTGGTAGACGAACAAATACTACAACTTAGAAAGGTGTTGAAAACGCCTTTGGAAGATTTGGATTTATCGGTAAGAGCCTTCAATTGCTTAAAAGCTGCTAAAATCAACAGCCTAAGCGAATTAGTAGGTTACGAACAAGAAGATTTGATGAAATTCAGAAATTTCGGACAAAAATCGCTAAGCGAAATTGAACAAGTACTAACCGAAAGAGGCCTAAGTTTTGGAATGGACTTAGTGAAACTTGGTCTTGACAATTTAGATGCTTAGTTTATAACCACGTATATTTAACCCTGTTGTTTTATACAACTATATCTGCAATTCCTGACTCGGTGCAGACGAATAAAAAAACAAATAGTCATGCGTCACGGAGACAAAATCAACAATTTAGGCCGTAAAAAGGCACACAGAGAAGCATTGTTAAGTAATCTTGCTTCACAGTTAATTACACACAAACGTATTGTTACTACTTTGGCTAAAGCAAAAGCTTTGCGTACTTACGTTGAACCTTTATTAACCAAAACTAAAAAAGGGGAAACCAAAGAACAAATTAGTCATCAACACAGAATTGTTTTTAGTTATTTGCAAAATAAACTATCTGTAAAAGAATTGTTTACAGTAGTTGCACCTAAAATAGCTGACCGCCCGGGTGGATACACAAGAATCATTAAATTGGGTATCAGGCCAGGCGATAATGCAGAAAAAGCGTTAATTGAATTAGTAGATTTCAACGAGATTTACGGTAAATCAGTAGATGCCGCTTCTGAAGGTGCTAAAAAAACGCGTCGTGGACGCAGCAAAAAAGCAGTTGATGCAACTGAACAAGTAGCTGAAGATGCACAAATTATTTCAGAAGAAAAAACAGCTGAATAAATGCATTTCTATCGATAATAAAAAAGGCAAAATCGTTTCTGATTTTGCCTTTTTTATTATAATAAACAAATATTTATATCTTTCACTTATATTCAACTAATCCGAAGTATTTTACAATGATTCAAACTCCGAAACAAGCAATTTTAGTTTTAGCAGACGGTAATACATTTTATGGTCAGGCATTTGGCGCTATTGGCACCACCACCGGCGAAATTTGCTTTAATACCGGTATGACTGGTTACCAAGAAGTATTTACCGATCCAAGCTATACAGGACAGGTATTAATAATGAATAATGTACATATTGGCAATTATGGCGTAAAGAAAAGTGACGTAGAAAGTAATAGTGTAACCATTAGGGGGTTAATTGCCCGTAATTTGGAAGAATTGTATAGCCGGATACAAGCAGACCATTCTTTACAAGAATACCTTACTACTAACAACCTTGTAGCAATCAGTGGCATAGATACAAGAGCCTTGGTAGCACATATACGCGAAAAAGGAGCAATGAACTGTATCATTTCGTCGGAGGAATTGGATGTAGCCAAACTAAAAAAACAATTAGCAGAGTGTCCGAGTATGGATGGTTTGGAATTGGCTAGTACTGTTAGCACCAAAGAAGAATACGAACTTGGCGATACAAATTCAAATTTAAAAGTTGCCGTTTTAGATTTTGGCATCAAAAAAAACATTTTAGACTGCTTAGTTCAACGAGGTGTACATGTAAGAGTGCATCCTGCTAAAACTAATTTTGAACGTTTGCAAGCATTTAAACCTAATGGTTATTTTATTTCCAATGGACCCGGTGATCCTGCTGGGGGTCGTCTTCCTGGCC
>JAIXOS010000335.1 GCA_027486695.1 Chitinophagaceae bacterium
AGACTTTCCGGCACGGGCACAACATTCCCTAATGCTAATATCAATGTGTCCAACAATTTCATTCCAGGCACTATCAACACCGCAACTCAGGGAACCATCACCTTCAATGGTACTGGCGCACAAACCGTTCCTGCTTTTAATTACAATCATATTACCATTTCGGGGGCTCGTACAAGCAATAGTGTTACATTGGCAAACGGAGGCATCATTGGTATAGCCGGAACTTTTACAACATCGGCAACCTTTACAACAGGGGCTTATGTAGTTACCAATAATACCATCCAATACAATGGAACCGGTGCGCAATCGGTAACGGCGTTCCAATACAATCATCTAAGCATATCGGGTAGTCGTGGTGCAAACAATGTAACCTTGCCTACAACTACCGTTAGTGTTGCAGGTAATTTTACGCACAACGCAAGCTACACCACCGGACTTTTGTCTGCCGGCACCGGCACTGTTGCCTTCAATGGTACGTCAGCACAAACGCTGAGTGTGCCTACGGCAACTACTTTGAGTAAACTAACCATCAACAATACCACATCCGGCGGCGGTTCAGTACAATTAAATGGTGGAGCTCTTACTGTTGCAAGTACGCTTATATTAACAGCCGGAAAATTGGATTTAACCGGCAATAACCTCACCCTCAACAGTGGTGTAACGGTGAGTACGCCATCTGCAAACAGCTATATCGTGGCAAGTGGGGCCGGTAAGCTCATTCGCAAATCGGTTACCACCGCTACATTATTCCCCATCGGTACTGCTACTACCTATACACCAGTAACCCTTACCAATAGTGCAGCAGCCGATATGACGGTAGGTGTTAGTCCGGTAATTACCAATGCAGTTGCAGATACTTCGCGCATTGTCAAATTACAATGGTCTATTGCTGCTTCTGCCAACGTATCTGCCACAACAGCTTTGTATCAGTTTAATGCTGCAAATATGGCTTCTGCATTTTCTGCCACGAGCGCTTGCGATCATGGTTGGTACAATACCAGTTATAACGTATCTGCTGTAGGTACACCATCATTTGCAAGCGGGGTTTACACCCTTCAAAAAACCAGCTTGCCTTTGGCAAGTGGAGTAACTTATTTAACCGTATTGGGTAATACCAATGCCATACAAATGCCTTATGTTTGGCACAATACAGCTGTTAAATAGGCAATTACACAACTATAGTTCTAATCAACATCCCTGCTTGTAAAAGCGGGGATGTTTTTCTTTTACGCTTGTTTTGTGATAGTGCTCACCATTTTGGTTCCATTAGTACTCGTTAATGAGCAACAAAATGTACTAGGGGGAGCTACATAACCCATCGTTAGTATCTAAATGCAATAGGGTATTTCTTGCTTTCTTTTACATCATTTTGCTTGAATTGAGATAAACATTGCTTAGAAACGGTCCCGAAGCCATCTTGTAGAACGAGTATTGCTTTCTTTTACAGGTCCATGTATTTAGATTGCAGATATTTATATAGTGTTTTCGTGCTTTTATTAAAATGAACAATTGGTGCAAAAAAGTGTTTTGAGGAAAGTGTTTTTTGGTAACGATACTATTGTTTAGTATTTACCAAATTGCGCTACTTTTGTTAAAAGTGCATTCGTTGAGTGCTCAATTAATATTGCCTTAATGGGTAGCAACTGTCTTTATCATGTTGTATGAAATGAACGATGTGCCAAATAAAGCCTTAATTGATATCCTCTGCATTCAATAAATAAAATTTTATTTAAAATATAAATATTAGTTCGATAAGTATTGCAATTACTTAAAATTCAAAAATAAGTGAACGTCATTTTTTTATAAACAGTTAAAAGATGTTAGAAAAGTCGGTACAATACGATGAGAAAAGACTGCTACGCTTGATGAGTCAAGATAGTAGCTATGCTTTTCAATTTATATACGACTTGCATAAAGACAACATCTACCGAGTGTCGTTGAGGATGCTAAACTCTCCTTTATTGGCAGAAGAAGTGGTACAGGATGTATTTTTAAAATTGTGGTTTGAACGAAAAAAATTGGATGAGTTACAATCTTTGGAAAATTGGTTATTCATTGTAACACGCAATCGTTGCTTAAAACAATTAAAGAAAATAGCATTTGAATGGAAAAACATTGGTGATTATCCAAGCGTAGAAAAACTTGCGGTTGAAGACCATCCCGAAAATCGCTTAGACCAAAATACTTATATCGACTTACACAACAAAGCCATTTCTAATTTAACCGATCACCAAAAGCGCGTATATGAAATGGTTAAACTCAATAAGCTATCACATCAAGAAGTAGCTACCAAACTAAAAATATCTCCCCTCACTGTCAACAAACATCTTGTAAGGGCGCTGCAACAAATACGCAAATACCTGAAAGAGTCTGGTTTTCATTTATTTTCCTTTTTTTAAAAAAAGATGCCTTTTGCGTACTCATACATTTTTTTGTAGGGGTCTTTATATACGTGGAAGAAAAAAAGTTAAACATTTTATCAAATACCTATGTTGCAAGTCAACTTCATGCAGAAAGCTTTAATTAGCTTTTTACATTAGTTAACAATAATGGTTAGGTTTTTTTGACAAATAGTCCTCCACAATACCCTGCAAATAGGGAATCTTGCCAGTACACAATAAAATTTGCTTTTCTTCATTTGCCTGATTGCCATAAAAACACCACGATTGCTTTATATTATCAAAAACAGCCCATATGAAAATAAATGTACTTTATGTTGTTGTAGCATTGCTATCAGCTATTAGCGGATATAGTCAACACATCTCTTCGCAATTATTTACCTCTACAGTTTACGATTCTAGCCGGTTACGAAATTTTACCAACGCAGGTTACAGAAGTGGCACTAAGCCAATTCCCAACTATCCTGTTAAAGTAAATGTATTAAGTTATGGTGCCACACCCAATGATACAACAGGTGATCAGCAAGCATTTAGATTGGCCATTATTGCCTGTGGCGATAGCGGTACAATTTATATCCCTGCGGGAGAATACTATATCAAAGATTCAATACAAATAAGGAAAAAGAGAATTGTTTTAAGGGGTGCGGGCCAAGGTAAAACCATTTTACGGTTTCCTAAAGGCTTAAGAGAACTTTACCCCATAGATACAGCTGTAACCGCTAATTATTTTTCCTGGAGCTTTGCCTTAATTACTTTTCAAGGCAGTAATCCCAATCATAATAATTCTGGTTTAGCCATTGAAGATGCCGGTATAGAAAACTTAACCATCGCCTTTCCGGATAATGCTTGGGTAGGACATGATTTTTATGAGCGCGGATATAATGCCATTGGGTTTGATAGATTTGCCAACAATTGTTGGGTAAGAAATGTCAATATTATTGGCTGCGATATGGGCGTTTGGGTTTCGAGATTGTGCAATAATATAACCATTCAAAACATTGAGTTTTCTGCCGATTCGATTAGGAATAAAAGTATTCCTGTAGGGCTCAATTATGATAGCGGAAGAATTGGTCATCACGGAATCAACATTTACGGAAAATACAACTTAATTCAAGATTTTAATTTTAAAGGGAAGTTTGCACATGATCTTTCTGTAGAATCAGATTCTGCCAAATTCAATGTATTTAGAAGAGGCTATGGAGTAGATATGAACATTGATCACCACCACCACGGGCAGCGGTTTAATCTTTTTACCAATTTGGATATGGGGGAGGGTAAGCGTCCATTTAAATCGAGCGGCGCAACAGAGCCACAAGGAATATCTGTAGCGGAAACATATTGGTGCCTAAAAGCAGCTCGGAATATGAATTATTTTACACAGTACGATAACAATGTTGATACAGCAAAATCGAGAAACAACGTAGCGGTGGGGGTTCGAACTGCCACAGCATCAAGTTTGCCAGATAGTAAAAATAATTGGCTAGAAAACATCAATCCTACACTCTTAACGCCACAAGATTTATATTCAGCACAATTAAGCCACTACAAGAAAGCAAAATACTACGAATGGCCTGTTTTTGCCACAAGAAGCAACAGCAATAGTATGCCTTCCAATGCTATTGATGGAAATTGGCAAACCGTATGGTCTGCAAGTGGTAATGGCGATTATTTATCATTTAGTTTGGCAGATACTACCAGTGTAAATGCTATTAAAATAGCATTTGATTCTGCCGATGTTCGCCAATACCGATTTTCGGTACTTAGCTCAGTGGATGGAATCAGTTGGAGTAGTGCGTTAACAAATACACAAAGTAGCGGTTCTGCCACAGGTTTTGAGCTGTTTAAGTTTGGTAACAGACTTGCCAAGTACATTAAAATCATTGGCCTTGGATGTACCAATAACTCAAATATTACACAATCAATTGACACCAACTTAATAGCCATTAAAGAAGTAGTAGCTGTCTACCAAACCACCCCAACAATGGATGCTTTTGTTAGGGATGGTACTAGTGCCAATAATAATTATGGTTCAGATCAAATTTTAACAGTTAAAAAAGATGGGGTTAATTTAAACAGAGAAGCGTATTTGCAATTTAGTATGTGGAATGTTAAACCGGTTATTACCACTGCCAAACTAAGTTTAAAACTGAAATATGTAAATACCAATGTAGGTACTGCTAAATGGCAAGTTGCTTTTGTACCATCTGATGATTGGGTAGAAAATACAATTAATTGGAATACAAACCTAACTAGCACCACACCTTTTGCTGATACAGTTAATGGAATAAGTACTACAGATTCATTTGTAGATTGGAATATAACAAATATGGTAAATGCAGAAGCAAATAAAAATGAATCAAGAATATCGCTTAAGCTCACTAATTTGGTAACCAATTCACTAGGCAATGCAGATTTTCATTCTAAAGAAGCTACCACCAATAACAGACCTATTTTAACAGTTGAGTACAAAACAGAATCTGCTAATGACTCTGCCGGAACAAATGCCAATTTACCTACG
>JAIXOS010000020.1 GCA_027486695.1 Chitinophagaceae bacterium
AAGGCAAGCCAATGTTTGTTCCATCAAATTCATCGGAAGTTTTGTTGGTTACAATGTGTTCGGGCAAATTGGGTTTTACATCAATATCCAATGCTTGACGGCTTGGTTTGTCTTTTGGCCAACCGTCGTTCGTCCATTCTAAACGAATTAAAGAGGTTTCTCTACCTAACTGACTAATGCCTTTGCTAGCTGGCTTTCCTTTTAAATAACCAGGTAACCAACGCTGCGAAATCACCATCGTAAACCACTCATTGTTTTGTGTAGCAAATATTTTACCATGCCCTTGGTGAAAGTTAATGGCATTGGGATTTTTTTGCGTTAATGAAGGATTGTAAGGCGAGTTTACATAAGGGCCATATACATTTTTCGAACGCGCTACCAACATATGATGACCATTGAATAAGCCCCCAGATGCAGCCATTGTTAAATAGTAATAGCCATCTTTTTTAATTAAATGTGGTCCTTCGGGTGCTGCTTTTTTACCTTCAGTTTCTAGCCAAAAAGGACCTTCTACAATTTTGGTGCATTCTTTATTCAGCTTTACAATTTTGGTACCATTACCTTGTGGAATGCCTGCTGCATAAAGCATGTAATGTTCGCCATCGCTATCTACAAAATGCGAAGGATCATTACCGTTATCGGTTAATTGTACAGGTTTTGACCAAGGGCCTTTGATACTCTTCGATTTTACCATGTAGTTGCCACGAACATTGTAGCTTCTATCCTTTTTCAACTGTACAGTGCAGTAAAAAATGTAAAACTCACCGTTGTAGTAGGAAATATCGGGTGCCCAAATACCCATGCCATCCCAAAACTTGGTCAGGTCTAAATCTTCGCTTTTAGAAAACACATGACCAATTTGTTGCCAATGAAGTAAATCTTTGGAATGTGAAATGATGATGCCGGGAAAATATTCGAACGTTGAATTAACGCAGTAATAATCGTTCCCTACTCTAATTACCGAAGGATCGGGGAAAAAACCTGTGATAACCGGATTGACATATTCGTTCTTGGCAAGTTTAGGGTACCAACGAGCATTGGTTGAGTCTTGTGCTATTGTTGATTGCCACATTAAAAAGGCACTTACAAAACATACCCCTTGTTGTATCATTTTAATAACTCTCATATTAGTTTTTTATGCTTATAATTTTTCTTCTTTACCAAATTTTATTTGTATGGGGCCGAGTAATCCTGATGGCAGTAATGAATCATCTTTTCGGTAATAATTCCAAGTGCTAAATGTGTATCTGCCAACTGAAGGACGAGGCTGACCATTGATAAACCAATCGGGGTATTTCAATAATTTTCTTCCCTTATATAATTTATCCCCCGAAAATGAAGGTTCAGACCAAGCCATATCTTCCGGTTCTTGTTCATCACCAATCATTCTATTGGCCAAAAGATTGGTTACTTTTACTTCAACCGAATTATTACCTACTTGCACAAAATTACTAATATCGAATACATATGGCGCTTTCCATAACAAGCCAAACGATTTACCATTGATGGCTACTTCTGCAAAATTTTTCACATTGCCTAAATCTAGTTGCACCAATTTTCCGATACCTACTTGCTGTTCGTTTAATACAATTGTTTTGGTATAGGTAGCGGTACCTGAAAAATATTGGATGTTTTTATTGGTGTGATTCGTCCACGACAACAAAGAAGGAAAATCTACTTTGCCCGGTGTGCCTTGTAATTGTTTAAAATCTACTTGCCAATCGCTGTTCAATGAAAGCGGTTGGGGTAAGTTGGTAATATGTACAATTGTTGTTTTACCCATTTTTCTCAGTACAGTAAACTGACCATTGCCGAAGGTTTGCAAAAACAATTGGTTTTGTTTTTGTACCAAATTAGTAGCTGCATTGCCACTTTGAATAGCAACAACCGGATTATTATTTTGTGTTGTTGGTTTGAAAATTACAAACCACGATTGCAGCGATTGAAAAGGTATAGTAACCGATGTAACACCCTCTTTTTCATTCCAAATAACCGCTTCGGTAATAGTGCCAGTTTCGGCATCCCACAACTGTGGCACTTTACCACTTACCCTAAATTTGATGGTCATATTTTGTGGTTTATTCAACTGGTTTGCCACAAAATAAATATCGGTATCGGTGGTTTTACGGTGCGTCCAAACGATGCTTTCTTTGAGTGTTTTATCTTCTACAGCAACATCTTTTTTTACGCCTAGTAAGTTCAATACTTCGGTTACATCTCTGTTCCAAAAAACTTTTCCCTCACCAAAAGCAGTTTCGGTTACCGATATGCCGTTGCAATTGTTCCAAACGGTTTCGCCTATTTTCTTGACAGTGATATCGGCTGTTGGGTAATTTTCTAAACTCGGTGTTTGCAATGGTTTTGGGCCAATTACTACACCACCTTCGGCAACTAATTGTTGTAATTTTTGTGCTAAAGCCAGCGTCATAGTTTGGGTATTGGTTAATACCAACACTTTATAATGCATACCACTTGGCAATACCCACTCACCATTTTTTACACGCATCAATTTTACAAAACTCACTTCATCTATCGCATCGCCATTGTACCCTTCGGGCACTGAAAAACCACGCTGCCCACGAGGATACAAGTAACACACATCGCCCACAAACTTGCCCTGACGCAACAGGTATTGAGCCCTTGCTAAATAAGTATTCCAGGCTAACGATTGTTGCCAAAAAGTGTTACCCGGATTTACCTGTAATCCATAGTTACCGCCAATCATACCCGGTTTAATGTTGGTAGGCCAAGGCTGGTGCGCCTGTATGTGCATTTCCATGCTGTTGATGCCTTTAGAAAAAGCCAAGTCGGCTTCGGCTTTTAATTCTTCCAATCCCACGCTCCAATTGCCATGTTGCGGTTCGGTGGTAAATGCCTCTGCACCAACAATTGCTTCGCCTCTAATATGTGCTGCAGAAGCAGCCAAACTCAAAGTCCACCAACCATAATTTTTATTGTTGTGCCAAAATTCACCAGCAGGAAATTCATTTTTTACGGCATTTTCTACCAAATTAAATGGTGCGTTGTACGATTGTACTTCGAAACGCACTTTTGGATATTGGTGTACCAAACTATCCATGGGTGAATAATATTCATCCATAAACAATTCGGCAATGGTTCGTTCAAAATCATATAAAAAACGGTTTGTAACATCCTTACTCTCAATCATTAAGTTTGGTGATTGAGATTTAAATCTTGAATCATAATCATTTCTTTGATTTTGTGCACTGATAATTGGTAAAAATGGTAATGGATCATAGCCTCTCCGTTTGAAGAATTGTTCCCTAAAGCCATGATTCCAATTTTGTATGCCACCTTCATAGCTGTCAAATGCAATGGTAGTGAGCGATTTACCTGCTAATCCACCTGCTTCTTTCAATATTTTTCCTGGATAATTGTCGAAATGAATTTTTACCGCATTTCTATCCATTTTATCGCATTCCAAGCCTTCGCCCTCTTCAGGCCCTTGCACGGGTGTTTTGCCAGTGGTGGTATGGCCATAACGGATGATTTTCCATTTCCCTTCGGGAGCTTGCCAAGTTAACAATCCTTGGTTAGACATATATTTAGAAATATCCAATACATCTGATTTAGCCACAACTGTAGAATCTGCAGGATTGATTTTGATGGCAATTACCGCTACATCTTTATAAAAATTCCACTTTACATCTACCTTAGGTTGAGGTAATTGCTGTTGTATAGTTTGATTGCCATTTACCCAAGTATTTGCCCATACCAATTTTTGCATCGAGTTTTCGGGCGTTATCCATGGACCACCGCTTGCACTCCAACCAAGCGAGTTGTGCACTCTAAATTCTAATCCCAATCTATTGGCTTCTTTGATAGAAAACTGTAGTAAATCCCACCATTCTTTACTTAGGGTTTTTACATTGGGCAAAACCGAGTTTGGATTGTTGGTTATATCGGGGAGATTGGGTTTTAATTGAAAATGGTACACGCCGCCAATGCCTACTTTTTTCATTTCCTCAAAATCTCTGGTAATGCCTGCTTTGCTAATTTGTCGGCCATACCAACGCCACCAAACAATGGGGCGGGTAAGCGCGGGGGGATTTTTAAATTCTTGTAATAGTACATCTTTATTAGGCGTCTGACAAAAAACCACTTTTTGCACAGCGA
>JAIXOS010000311.1 GCA_027486695.1 Chitinophagaceae bacterium
AATTACCTTAAAACGGACTAGAATACCCTTTTAGACCATCTATTACAAAACAACTTTACACCCTAGCCTATTGATGCCCATAACAACACAGCTAGCCAAATGTGCAACGATAGGTGCACCATTTGCAACATTTATCGTAGGCCATAACGCCTTGCTTACTAAATTACATTTAATTGAAACATTCAAATAAGCATACTGCTTATACGATTAAATTTGCGATAATTAAACAGATTGAGCACATGAAAAAAACAATTGTTGGTGTATTGCTACTTAGTTTTTTTAGCGTTACACAAGCACAATTAACTACTACCATTAACCAACCTTGGGTAGCCGACAAAGGCGATGGCACCTATCAAAATCCGGTATTACATGCAGACTATTCCGACCCAGATGCAATTCGGGTGGGCAACGATTATTATTTGGTAGCCTCCAGTTTTAATTTTGTTCCGGGCTTGCCCATTTTACACTCTAAAGATTTGGTGAATTGGACCCTCATTGGTCATGCACTTGGCAAGCAGCCCCCCTTTGAACGTTTTCAGCATGTACAACCGGGAGGTGGTGTGTGGGCGCCTGCTATTAGGTACCACAACAATGAGTTTTATATTTATTACCCCGACCCCGACGAAGGAATTTATGTAGTGAAAGCCAAAAACCCTGCCGGCCCTTGGAGTGCCCCTATCATGGTAAAAAAAGCAAAAGGATGGATAGACCCGTGTCCTTTTTGGGACGAAGATGGCAAAGCCTATTTGGTAAATGGCATGGCGGGCAGCCGATCAGGCATTAAAAGCTGTCTGATTATGAACCGCATGAATGCAGAAGGCACCGCCCTTTTAGACGATGGCGCCATTGTATTTGACGGCCACGAAAAACACCCCACTATTGAAGGCCCTAAAATGTACAAACGGAATGGCTATTACTACCTATTGGCACCTGCAGGTGGCGTGGGCAAAGGCTGGCAATTGGCACTGCGTTCCAAAAATATTTATGGCCCTTACGAAGAAAAAATAGTGTTGGAGCAGGGTACATCTCCCATCAATGGCCCGCATCAAGGTGGTTTGGTTACCACTCCACTGGGCGAAAGTTGGTTTTTGCACTTTCAAGACAAAGATGCCTACGGCCGCATACTACACTTACAACCTGTAAAATGGGTGAACGATTGGCCGTTAATGGGCGAGGATAAAGATGGCAATGGCATTGGCGAACCGGTATTAACTTATACCAAACCCAAAGTAACTACTTCGGTTGCCAAGGCTGTACCGGCAACATCGGACGAGTTTAACGACAGCCAATTGGGTTTACAATGGCAATTTGGCGCTAACCGACAAAGCAACTTTTGTTTTCCGGCAGGCAAAGCCTATGGTTTTTTACGATTATTCAATTTACCAATGGCCGATACCGCAAAAAATTTATGGTTGGTGCCGAATATTGTATCGCAAAAATTTCCTGCCCCCAATTTCACTGCTACTACCAAACTTACCTTTACACCTCGTACCAACGACGAAGAAGTGGGTTTAATGATTACCGGCATTGATTACAGTTACTTATCGGTTAAGCAAACTGCCAATGGCTTGGTAATTGGACAAACGATTTGTATTGATGCAGAACATGGCCAACCCGAACAAAAACTTTCAACAGTAGCATTAAAAAATGCCACGGTTTACTTACGCGTAGTGGTGCAAAATGTGCTACCCTCCGATACCGACTACAAGCAGCTGAACAAAGCAGAAAACAGCGATTACGGCAATGCTCGTTGCCAATTTAGCTATAGCACAAACGGTACAGATTTCTCCCCTATAGGGGTGATATTTGGTGCTAAAAAGGGCAAATGGGTTGGTTCAAACATTGGTCTTTTTGCCATTAGAAAAGGCAAAACGTATGAAACCGGCTATGCAGATTTCGATTGGTTTAGAATGAGCAAATAACCAACGGAATATAGCACCTAACCGGAAAGCAGGCTACAACCCTATTTGGCTGTAGCCTGCTTTTTTTGGTAAAAACGGTTAGGTTTTACCAAAATAGGCAATACCCATATCCCCTTAAGCAACAAATTTATTTGTACGCAAAAAATACAGAAGGCAAGCTAGCAAAGCATTTGACACCAATTGCCTCCAGCGCTTTTAGAAAAAAAGAAGAAAATTGGCTATTTTTTTTGGCAATTCCATGTGCATCCGCTTATTTTGCACCCGGAGAGATGGCAGAGCGGTCGAATGCGGCGGTCTTGAAAACCGTTGACTGTTACAGGTCCGGGGGTTCGAATCCCTCTCTCTCCGCACCAAAAACTTCACAACTAAATTGTGAAGTTTTTTTATTTTACAGACATGCCAAAAAATCATCGTATTGTTTCACCTCAACAGATCAATGCATGTTTACCCAATTAATTGAGATTGCACCACACCTACGGTGTGACCTATCATTAACTTACACCACCATTATTATTTTGTAAAGAAGTCGCTAAAAAACAGTCCGACCATTTTTTGCTGCTATAATTCAAAATGGCCATACTTGTGGCTATCATTACCTGTGGATAGCAAAATTAAATGCACGTTAGCCGTATTGCTTTATGGATATAGGATATTGACAAAGCCGCTAAATAGTACCGCAGCAGGGCTCGCGTGAAGGATTGCAGCGATTACCCCACAGCCGACATCCTGAAAGGTGGCAGCGAGGAGTAAAAGCGTAAAGCCCGGACCCGAAGGGGCACGCCCTCGTTTTTATTAATAAATGAACAAGTGGTAAAACAAAAAGAGCCGTTTCATTTTGCGAAACAGCTCTCCAAATAAAGATAATATTGCGGGGGTAAAGTTTAAGCTACCGGTTGTATGGTTTGTGTTTTGGGCTTTTGCGCATTGCGGATGGCAATGTTTCGAACAGCATTGGCCACAAAGGATTGGAAAGATTGTTGTGTTATGGTTTCGTTGGTGTTGACCATAATAGGTTCGCCATTATCGCCGCCTTCTCTGATACTTTGTACAAGCGGAATTTGACCTAAAAAAGGCAATTCGTATTCTTCGGCTAGGCGTTTACCGCCTTCCTTACCAAACAAATAATATTTATTGTTAGGCAATTCGGCAGGCGTAAAGTAGGCCATATTTTCAACCAATCCAATTATTGGCACATTGATTTGTGCTTGCCCAAACATGGCGATGCCTTTTTTAGCATCGGCTAAAGCAACGTTTTGAGGGGTAGTAACAATGACTACGCCGGTTACGGGAACGGTTTGCATTAAGGTCAAGTGTATATCGCCGGTTCCGGGAGGCATGTCAATCACTAAATAATCGAGATGGCCCCAATCTACATCGGTTACAAACTGCCTAATAGCACTACTAGCCATTGGGCCGCGCCATACTACGGCATTTTTTTCGTCAACAAGTAGCCCTATACTCATCAATTTGATACCATATTTATCAATAGGCACAATCATCCCTTTTCCATTCACCTCCTTCATCAGCGGGCGTGCACCACGTACACCAAACATAATTGGCACACTTGGCCCATAAATATCGGCATCCATCAACCCTACGCTAGCGCCGCCTTGTGCCAATGTGAGTGCCAAATTGGCTGCAACGGTACTTTTGCCTACTCCACCTTTGCCACTAACCACGGCAATGATGTTTTTAACGCCTGCTAAAATTTGTTGGTTATCGCTTCGGGTAGAGGTGGTATTGGATGTAAAGTTGACTTTAACTTGTGCGTTTTTATTGACCAATAGTTTAATAGCATTTTCGCTAGCCTTGCTCATCATGTCTTTCATAGGACAAGCAGGTGTGGTTAGCACAATAGTGAATGCAACGTTGTCGCCTTGAATAGAAATATCCTTCACCATATTTAAGGTTACCAAATCTTTGCCCAAATCGGGCTCTTGTACATTGCTTAATGCCTTGAGTATATCTGCTTCTGTCATACGAAAGTTTTTGTTAAAATAAAGATGAAGTTGCAAAATTAGCCATCCACCGCTTTACTTTGTTGCTAAATGCAGAACCTTATCAACAAATATTCTAGTAATTATGTTTTCTATAAACGCTTAGTTTCGCATTTTACACAATTGAACATGAAAGTCACCACCTATTGTATACTTGTATTACTACTCATTGGCAGCTGCTTGAGCGTCCAAGCACAAACTCCTGTATCTAAAGATTCGGTAATACAACTATTTGGTGTGGTAATGACAGCCGATAGCTTGCGTGGTATTCCTGCGGCTAGTGTGGTGGTGGTGGGAAAAGGAAGAGGCACCATTACCAATAACGATGGAGTTTTTTCCATTGCTGTATTAAAAGGCGATAAAATTTTGTTTTCATCCGTAGGATTTAAAGACAAACAATACGAAATTCCTAGAAACTTACCCGACAATCAGTGGAGTGTGATACAGCTTTTGGTAAGTGACACGGCCTATTTACCCGCTACCATTTTAAAACCGCGCCCTTCGAGAGAACAATTTGAGCGCGATTTTGTGAATACCCGTATTCCGGACGATGCTTACGAAGTAGCCCGTCAAAACACCAACGAAGCCCAACGTCGTTTGCTGCTACAAACCTTACCCGCCGATGGCAGAGAAGCCGTTAACTATCAATTGCGCCAACAAAGCAATAAGTATTACTATGCCGGACAAGTGCCTCCACAAAATATTTTTAACCCA
>JAIXOS010000253.1 GCA_027486695.1 Chitinophagaceae bacterium
AGATTTTTTTCGTCGTAGTTGTATCTAAGACCTGGCAATATGTGCAAGCCTTTGGCCAATTCCCAATCAAGCTGACCAAAAATGGCTGAAGAAATAGAACGAAAATCAAAATCTGTTTTGATACCATAATTATCCAATAAGCCCGGAGTTTTGTACAATGCTTGCGTACCGGTACGACTCGTTTGTACAAAGCGCCACTGTGCCGAACCCACTTCCTCTAACTGCGATGTGGGTGTATACAAATCTTGGTTAAGGTAGTAAGCGCCAACTACCCCACTTAATTTATCATTGATATTGCCAGCAAACCTGAGCTCTTGTGAGTATTGGCTATGACGAGAAGACGCTTGAGACCTAGATAAGGCAGGTATTGCCGTAAAATCGCGGTCGTTTACAGGATCCCAATTCCAAAAACGCCATGCAGTTGTTGAAGTTAATGTACCGTTACCTATTTTATAATCCACATTAATGTGTGCACCACTTACTACTTGATAATGTTTCCAAGGCGCATCTGCTTCGGTTTTACGTGCAAAAGGATTGATAGTAGGTTTTGAATAACCCAAATCTTTCACTATTGAATCGTACTGCCTGTATGCTGAACGCAAAGTTTTGGTAACACCTGCTACAACCAATGAATAGCCATCGGGATTTTGAACATTGTAATCGGCAGAAAACTGAACATCCAACTTATCGCTCGCTTGCCACAACAACTGACCTTTACTACCCACATTGTTTAACCCATTGTAGTATTGCTGTTGTTTTTCATGAAAAATGGTGCCTTGGCGTTGCGTTCCCGAAAAAGATAATTTACCGGCAATACTTTTAGAAAGTCCCCCTGAAATAGAGGCTTTGGCTTGAATAAAATTGTAATTACCAAAACTCAATTCTGCTTTTGTAGATGGCGCAAAAGTTGGTTTTTTGGTGAAAATATTAAAGGCGCCGGCAGTTGTATTTTTACCAAACAAAGTACCTTGAGGTCCACGAAGTACTTCAATACGGTCAACATCTATAAAATCTAATGCAGTTACAGCGGGTCGGGCGTGGTAAACACCATCTATGTAAAAACCTACTCCGGGATCTATACCATCATTGGTTAATCCAAAGGTAGAACCCAAACCTCTGATATTGAGTGTTGTATTTCGCGGATTGGATGAATACAATTGTACAGATGGAATAAGTTCCTTTAATCGATTTACATTAAAAGCGCCCGATTCTTCCACTTTGCTACCACCCAAAACAGTAATTGGGATAGGGATATCCTGAGCAACTTCAGAACGGCGACGTGAAGATACGATGACCTCTCCCAAATGATCGCCACCGGAAAGTGTAATTTGAATCGGCGAATTCTGGATTTTTGCCAAACTAATTTCTTTGTTGCCAAAACCGGCAGAGCTTACTTGCAATACATAAGGTGCTAGTTTGGATGTTTGGAGTTTAAATACCCCATTACTATCGGCTACTACAAATACTTTGGTACCTTTTAGAACAACGTTGGCTAAGGGTACAGGTTCTCCTTTGGTGTTTTTTACTACTCCTTGCAACACTCCTTGTGCAAAAGTGGAAATACTACCCGCTAATAAAAGGGCAAGCAAAGCTACTTTTCTGTTACTATACATTTTGTCTGTTATTTTTCTGTTTTACAAAAACTCTATTATGTCTATAGATTTAATATACTAATTGTGCAAAAAAAATCCATTTCGGATTGCTACAGTTTGAACCACTGAAATAGGGTTCGCTGATGCTTAATAATTATTTGCCCAAAGGGCAGCAAGTGGGCAAATAAAAGTTGTTCCTTTTGAAGTAATACTGCTTAAATAAAGTAGAAACATTCCTCATTTCGGTAGGTAGTTTGGTTTGGTTTTGCAAACATACATCAGTTTCCTACAAAAAAAATAGACTAATTAAAAAAATAGATTACTAGAAGCTAAAAAACTAAGTACAACAAAATATTTATTTGATAATCAACGCAGAGTGAAAAAATAATTTTCTAAATGCAACGCATCACTTAATGCTTTTTGCGCACCTAAAACCTTGGTTATTGCCTGCACTCGTAGTTTCCGCATTACTTCTACTGCCAGCTTTGTAACGAATACAATATTGGTCGCTACATAAAAAATCCCTTGGCGCTGTTTACATTAAAAAATAATTCATCAAACCGTTGTTGTCTTAAATAGCATTAACATTAGCATTCATATTTAAACAAAAAGCCCGCACAAAAAATTGTGCGGGCTTTTTCTATTTACATCAGTTGTAACGAAGTTTTTCTTAAAACTCGTAGTTAGCTTTCAATTCTACTCTACGGTTCAAGGCTCTTCCTGCGGCTGTTTTGTTATTACCAATTGGTTTTTCCAAACCAAACCCAGTAGCAGCTAATCGAGTAGCTACAATACCTTTCTTAATAAAGTAAGTTTTTAAAGCATCCGCACGTTTTTGCGATAACACTTTATTTTTCTTCACTCCACCAACATTATCAGTATAGCCTTCAATAATCAACTTGGTGTTTGGATATTTATTTAATATAGATACCACTGATTCTAAACTAGGGAACGACTTAGCACTAATTACAGTTCCGTTGTTGGTAAAGTAGACACTTTTAGCTAATTTATTTACATCAGTTTGGATATCGGGGCAACCACTGTTGGCAGCTATACCTGGCTCGGTAGGGCATTTATCCATTTCGTCATTAATACCGTCTTTGTCGGTATCAGGAATAGGGCAACCGCCATATTTTGCCAAACCGGCTATAGTAGGACATTTATCCTCTTCATCATTAATACCATCTTTATCGGTATCAGGAATAGGACAACCGCCATATTTTGCCAAACCGGCTATAGTAGGACATTTATCTTCTTCATCATTAATACCATCTTTATCGGTATCAGGAATAGGGCAACCACCGTATTTTGCCAAACCTGCCAATGTAGGGCATTTATCTTTGCTATCTACCAAACCATCGGCATCGGTATCTTTTTCAATAGGGGCCGGAGGAGGAGTAACCACTACAGGAGCTTTTGCAGCCTTAAGTGGCGCTGAAAAAGAAAGAGTGTATTGACCATGACGGCTTGTCCAAGTATTGATTTTGAAATAGTTGGCTGCTTGAATAGACAAAAATTTGCTTTCTCCAACTTTTAATTGAAAACCAGCACCTAAATGGGCCATCTCACCAAATTTGCTGAAATTATACAAAGAAGCTGTTAAGCCGCCGGTAGCATAAGGAATAAATACATGGCTATCGTCAACTAATTTTGCATTAATACCAATATTATAGGTCAACAATAATTTAGAACTAGTTTCCCATGGTTTGTTGCTTGTGTACGGATAAACTACATTGGCAAAATCTAGACCTGTAACAAAGTCAAAGTTTGAAGACAAACCTTTAATATACTGTCCACCTAAAATACCCCTTGGTTTTGATAAACTGCCAACATTACCTGAACCGAAATTGCCAAAAACATACTTTGCAGGAGATAAATCCTTCCAATCTTTCGCATTCATGAACGTTTTCACACCTACATAAACTGAATAGGAGGCTGGTCGTTTTAAATTACTGGTTTGTGCATTTAGATAGTTGATGCAAATGCAAAGCATCGAAACGAAGAAAATTTTTTTCATAGCTTACTTTTTGAATGAATAAATGTTTTGTTTTTTCATTAAAGCAAGCAACAGAGAGAATTAGTCATGTAAAAATATGTTAAAAACTTGAAAACATTGTTAAAATATCATTATTTCTCTCACTTTTTTTATATCGTAAATTTACTTCTATCTAATTTAATCGATGAAACAAGCATCACCAAACCAATTTATATCTACTAAAATATAATTGGTATTATTATAGCCACTACTAATTT
This sequence comes from Chitinophagaceae bacterium, assembly GCA_027486695.1. Classification (GTDB taxonomy): domain Bacteria; phylum Bacteroidota; class Bacteroidia; order Chitinophagales; family Chitinophagaceae; genus Parasediminibacterium. The sequence continues at coordinate 3,846 of JAIXOS010000253.1, forward strand.
TATAATCATCCTTAATTACGAAAAGCAAAAAATATACATTTTTTGAAAGACTTTACTGCTTTTCACGGGCTTTAAAAGTTTTTAACCATACTACAACGCAACATTCACTTTATTTTTGCTTAAAACACTTAATACAATGGCCTCCATATTAGACTTAGTTGGCAATACTCCTTTGGTAGCATTAAAAAACGTAACGGTCAACAACAAGGTGTCTATTTATGCCAAGTTAGAGGGTAACAATCCCGGCGGCAGTGTAAAAGACCGTGCGGCATTGGGAATGATTAAAGGAGCACTTGAACGTGGCGAACTACTACCCGGTCATACATTGATTGAAGCAACAAGTGGAAATACAGGAATTGCCCTTGCAATGATTGCCAACCTATTTGGTGTAAATATAGAATTGGTAATGCCAGAAGATGCCACTCGCGAACGTGTACTCACCATGCAAGCCTTTGGTGCCAAAGTGGTGCTTACACCAAAAGCGCGTTCGATGGAAGGGGCCATTGATTATGCTAACGAACAAGTTGCAAAAGGCGGCTATTTTATGCTCAACCAATTTGCTAACCCCGATAATTGGAAAATGCATTACGCTACCACAGGGCCTGAAATTTATAAGGACACCCTTGGAAAAGTGACGCATTTTGTTTCGGCGATGGGCACTACAGGCACCATAATGGGCGTGTCCACTTACCTAAAAGAACAAAACACCAACATTCAAATCATTGGCTGCCAACCAACTACAGGATCGCAAATACCCGGTATTCGGAAATGGCCTACAGCTTATCTACCTAAAATATTTGATGCCTCACGTGTAGACCATATTGCTGAAGTAACAGAACAAGATGCACGAATAATGGCAAAACGCCTCGCTAAAGAAGAAGCCATTTTTAGTGGCATGAGCAGCGGTGGTGCTGTGCATGCAGCAATAGAAATATCCAAACAACTGACAGAGGGGGTGATTGTATGCATCATTTGCGATAGAGGAGATAGGTACTTATCGTCCGATTTGTTTCAAAGCGCTTAGCCACAATTTATAACAAACCGTCTAAACCAATACTGCCACTTTAGATAGTTTGCCTTAATATAAGCCCTTGAAACAGATTTGTTGTACACCAAAATAATAACTATTGTTGCAACATTGATTTACCTATCATCCAATAGTAACCACCTATTATTATGAAAATTTTGTTGCAATATCTCCGTCCTTACAAATGGACTATCTTTTTTGCATTACTACTTGCAGGGGTCAACCAAACATTTTCGATGCTCGATCCCTACTTTTTTGGTAAAATGATTGACTTATTTGCTTATCATCCGCACCACATAGATGCAGCCAAAACAATTCCGCGCAGCAAAGATGCCTTTGCTTGGGGGGTGGCCGCCTATTTAGGCTTACTGATTGGCACCGCTATGATAAGCCGCATTGCAAAAGCTTTTCAGGATTATTTCGTAAATGTTGTAATACAAAAATTTGGTGCCTCCGTGTTTACAGACGGTTTGAAGCATTCTATGAAATTGCCTTACCAAGATTTTGAAGACCAAAGAAGCGGCGAAACACTGTCTATTTTAACCAAAGTACGTGCCGATACAGAAAAATTTATTGGCTATTTTATCAATGTGTTATTTGGTATTCTTGTCGGAGTTGTTTTTGTATCTGTTTATGCATTTAGCAAACACTGGAGCATTATGCCTACTTATTTAATTGGCATTACCTTACTTTCTTTACTTACCAATGTACTAAGCAAGCGCATTAAAGAAATTCAAAAAAGTATTGTTAAAGAAACCACTACCCTAGCCGGCAGTACCACCGAAAGTTTGCGCAACATTGAATTGGTAAAAAGCCTCGGTTTAACGGAACAAGAAATTAACCGCCTTAACAACAATACATACAAAATCCTTGGTTTAGAACTTAGAAAGGTAAAAAGCATCAGAACGCTTAGTTTTATACAAGGCACATTTGTAAACCTTTTGCGTCAAATGCTGATGTTTACCCTTATGTGGCTCATTTATCGAAACATTCTTTCCACCGGCGAATTGATTACCCTACAATTTTATAGTTTTTTCATTTTTGGCCCTTTACAAGAAATTGGCAACATCATTCTCAGTTATCGCGAAGCGGAAGCCTCTATCAATAATTTCCATAACCTGATGATGCGCGATATTGAAACCAAACCGGCTGTTCCCAAACACATTGGCGCAATTGATACACTCGCTTTTGCAAACATTGTATTTCAACACCAAACAGCCCAATATAAAGCCTTAGATAATATTAGTTTTGATGTAAAAAAAGGCGAAACCATCGCATTTGTTGGCCCAAGCGGTGCGGGAAAAAGTACCTTGGTGAAGTTGTTAGTAGGCTTGTATCGCCCACAAGAAGGGCATATCATTTACAACCAAGTGGTAGATAATGAGGTAGATTTTGACGAATTACGCAACCAAATTGGCTTTGTAACCCAGGACACACAACTATTTGCAGGCACGATTAAAGAAAACCTATTATTTGTAAAGCCCGATGCTACCGACGAGGCGATTACCAACGCCTTAGAACAAGCTAGCTGCACTACCCTATTAAGCAGGGCAGACAAGGGAATACTTGCCGTGATAGGGGAAGGCGGCATCAAAATTTCCGGCGGCGAAAAACAACGTTTATCTATTGCACGAGCACTATTGCGCAAGCCGCAACTACTCATTTTCGATGAAGCTACCTCGGCACTAGATAGTATCACCGAAGAAGAAATCACCACTACCATCAAACAAATTTCTGCAAAAAAAGAACAAATTACGGTTCTCATTGCCCACAGGCTGAGTACCATTATGCATGCCGATCGCATTTATGTATTGGAAAAAGGAAAAATTGTTGAAACAGGTTCGCACGAGGCACTAGTGGCCGAAAAAGGATTGTATTATGCTATGTGGCGTCAACAAATTGGGGAACGCAAAAAATAAACCGCCTACAAGTAGCTGTCCTTTCTTGCAGCAGCAATGTCGATAGCGCCGTTTATCCTGCTAACAAAAAAATGGCTAACCGTTTGTGTATGTCGGGCTGCGATTGTTTCCATACAGCTATAGATTTGGTTACAATACTTTCCGATGTGGCAGTAATATCTACCGCTACACACAACTGTGTAGACGACTTGCATACCTGCAGCAAATCCTTCAATAGTTGATTGTTTCGGTACGGTGTTTCAATAAATATCTGTGTACATTGTTGTCGTATACTGTATTCCTCTATCGATTGAATACTTTTTTTTCTTTCCACCGAATCAATTGGTAAATAGCCATGAAACTGAAATCGCTGACCGTTCATTCCGCTCGCCATCAATGCCAATAAAATAGAATTGGGGCCAACTAGCGGCTTTACCACCGCCTGCAACTGTTGTGCTACGGCTACCAACACTTGGCCGGGATCTGCCACACCAGGGCATCCAGCCTCACTTACAATACCCACATTTTTACCCGCTTTCAAATGCCTTTCAAACGCGTCTATACATTGCGTTTCGGCTTTGTGTATCACCAACCACTCGTAGTCATCTATCACCATTTGCGGCCACACTTTCTTAAAAAAACGGCGTGCTGTTTTATCATTTTCTACATAAAAAACAGCACACTGCTGTATAGCTTCCACTATGTAGGGCGCTATCGTCTGCAATGCATCTTCGTGCAATACAGTGGGTATTAAATATACATTTCCTTTATGCATGCAATATCTCGGTGTTGGTAATGGCTGCTTGGTTTTCTTTAATGGCTATTAAGCTGAGGGTGGCAGCTACAACCGCATAAGCGGGTGCTAAAATCCAACCTACTATGGGTACAAAGTGCATCAGATAAAATACCAACCCATTGCCTATGGCCAATCCTTTATGGCTACCAATATAAAAAATGCTTTCCGCTGTCGTTTTTTTGTTGCGTTCCATACTATAATCCAACATGGAAAAACCATAATAATAGCATTCTATTAACATGGCAAATACGGGCGTTAACCACCCAACTAACGGAATAACACTTATTAGCAATATGGACAAACTGTATACCGTTTGCCACAAACTGTTTCGGGCAGCAATTCGGCATCCCCTTGCTATGTCTTTTAACAATTGCACAAGACTAAACGGATAGGCTTTTCCCTCTATGATGGCCTCCGTTTTTTCGCTCAAAAAAGCAAAAATGGGCGACCCTACCAACAAGAAAAAATATTTGAACAGCGAAAAATACAGCAACATCATTACCACCCACAACATCAAACTACCAAGCGTAAATAAAAAGCCCAAAAAGCCGCTATTCATTCTATCTAACCATGTTTTTAATCCGGTTTGTAAACTCAGCCACTCAATAAAATGGTTGCAGGTTTCGCCAAAATAATACATACTGATCATGAACAATAGGGTGTATAAAATACCGGGTATCAGTATCCATTTCCACAACCGGTGTTGCTTGATAAATTGATGCGCCTTGAAATAGGCTTGTATGGCTATTATAATTTCTTTTAACACGTATACTTCTTTGAATGTGGGTAAAAATACGTAAAATTAACAACACCCTCCTCCCGAACGCATTTGCGGCTACACGGTAGCCTTTTATTTGTATGAGCCAGAGGCTGGTACTACTTATTGGGCTGCATGGGCGTTGGCACCGTTGAACGATAGTAATCCTAAGGAGCTACCCCATGAAAGTAGATACCTCCGATACTGAGTGTTACCAAATGGGGCAGGATTCATATTAAAAAATAGCCTAGCATCTCCTATTGTACTGGTTAATGCATCAATCAACAGCTTATCTTGCCTTATGATAGCCCAATAGTTTGCATACTGCCATATATTTGCGCCATGGAAAACAAAAAAGTACGTGTACGTTTTGCACCGTCTCCTACCGGCGGATTGCATTTGGGTGGAGTAAGAACGGTATTGTTCAATTATTTATTTGCCAAACAACATGGTGGCGATTTTATTGTTCGTATTGAAGATACCGACCAAACACGTTTTGTAGCAGGTGCAGAAGCCTATATTTTTGATACATTGGCATGGTGTGGCTTACAACCCGACGAAAGTGTATTACACGGCGGCCCTTATGCCCCATACCGACAAAGCGAACGAAAACCTTTGTATCGACAATATGCCGAACAATTGGTTCAGCAGGGTCTTGCTTATTATGCCTTTGACACTGCCGATGCCTTGGAAGCCAAACGGAAAGAAATTCCTAACTTTCAATACAACCATCAATATCGCAATCAGTTACACAATTCCGTAGCACTAGACGCAGCAACCACACAACAGCTGATTGATAACGGAACTCCTTATGTTATTCGCATATTGATGCCCGAAAACGAGGAAATTGTTTTTACCGATTTAATACGTGGAGAAGTGCGCTTTAATAGCAGTCAGGTGGATGACAAAGTACTTTTGAAAGCTGATGGCATGCCCACTTATCACCTCGCTGTAGTAGTAGACGACTATCTAATGAAAATAAGCCATGCATTTCGTGGCGAAGAATGGCTGCCTAGTTCCCCTATACACATTTTGCTTTGGAAATACTTATTTGGCTTAGAGGCCATGCCAAAATGGGCGCATTTGCCGTTGATTCTAAAACCCGACGGCAACGGTAAACTAAGTAAACGGGATGGTGACCGACTTGGGTTCCCTGTTTTTGCTATGGACTGGACCGATCCTCGTACTAACGAACCCGCTATTGGCTTTAGAGAACGGGGCTTTTTACCACAAGCATTCGTTAATATGTTGGCCATGCTTGGATGGAATAGCGGTCAGGAACAAGAAATATTTTCTTTACCTGAACTGATTGCGCAGTTCTCTTTGGAACGGGTACACAAAGGCGGAGCCAAGTTTGATTACGAAAAAGCCAAGTGGTTCAATGCTGAATGGATTAAAAAACTGCCCGCTGCTGAACTGCTGCCTTTGGTAAAACCAATCCTCATTGATGCCGGTTTAACAATAGCCAACGATGACTATGTAGAAAAAGTGATTGATTTGGTAAAAGAACGCTGCACATTGCTACAGGACTTTGTAACGCAAGCCGGCTTTTTTTTCCAAGCACCTACACAGCCGGATACTGCGGCCATTCAACCAAAATGGGATGCTAAAAAACAAGCTTTCTTTGAACAATGGCTTGCTGTTTTGCCATCTACCGAATGGAATGCAGAAGCCTTGGAACAACAATTTAAGGCATTAGCAACCGAACTTGGCTGTAAACCTGGCGAATTGATGTTGCCCTTCCGCATTATGTTGGTGGGTGGCAAATTTGGCCCTCATGTGTTCGATATTGCCGCCATGCTTGGGTCGGAAGCCGTAAGCAGCCGCATACAAAACACGATGCAATTACTGTAATGCAGTTGTCTGCTATCCAACAAAGGCGATTTAGCTCTGCTGCTTCTATTTTTGGTTCGTTTAATAGAAATCAAGTATATCGGAACTGTTAAATCGCTACCGCTATGACATTTTTTAGAAAGTCATCATAGCGGTAATAAAGTCAATTGCACATCTTTTCGTATTTTATATGAAACAACGTGAACAGTATGGTTCATCTGTCATCTTTATAAGTATAAAGGTGAATAAGATTGCACTACTAATAATTATATCTTAACAAAAATACTTTAAACAACAATGATTTTTAGTGGCGCTTCATTTTCAAAGTTGAACTTCTAATGCTCCGTATATGAATTAAATATTAATGACCTGCAATCGCTAGACTGCGTTTGCATAATGAAAAAGAGGCTGACTCGACTTTTGAGACAGCCTCTTGGGTTTTAAAGGCATTAATGTTTCAAATACCTGAAAATAATTCGAAACTCAAAAAACTATTTTTGAATAACTACACGAGAAGTTCCTGTTTTAGAACCTATAGTGTATTTAACAATGTACATACCATTTGATAAATTGTTGTTGGCAACATTAAACTTGATTTGACCACCGCTTACAGGAGCTTTGTAAGTTGCTACTACCTGACCATAAATATTGATGATATGTATGTTTGCGCTTACAGCAGCTTCTTGCGTATGTATGCT
>JAIXOS010000016.1 GCA_027486695.1 Chitinophagaceae bacterium
ATGTTGAAGATTCGTTGCAACGCTTGCAACTAGAACGCGTTGACCTGATACAATTGCATTGTCCGCCAACTGAAGTATATTATCGGCCTGAAATTTTTGGCTTGTTTGAACAATTGCAACAGGAGGGTAAAATAGCACACTTGGGCGTGAGTGTGGAAAAAGTAGAAGAGGCTTTAAAAGCGATTGAATACCCAAATGTAACCACCGTTCAAATTATTTACAACCTATTTCGGCAACGACCAAACGAATACTTTTTTGAACGTACAAAAGACAAAAACGTGGGTATCATAGCCCGTGTACCTTTGGCTAGTGGGTTGTTAACCGGTCAGTATTCGTTAGAAACACAATTTGCCCCTGGCGATCATCGGCAGGGCAACCGAAACGGTGAATGGTTTGATAAGGGGGAAACCTTTGCAGGCATTCCTTACGAAATAGGACTCACGGCCGTAGATGCCCTTAAACAGATTGTGGGTAGCAATACGAATTTGATAGCCGTAGCATTGCAATGGATTTTGAATAGCCAAGAAGTAAGTTGTGTAATACCGGGAGCATCGAGCAGTAAACAGGTGCAAGGAAACATTGCAGCCCTAGGTGAACCTACTTTTTCGGCGGAACAATTACAAGCCATGAATGCCGTATATACCCAATACATACAACCTCGCGTACACCATTTGTGGTAATCAACACTTTTAAAAACAACTACCATGCACAAAACGGTAAGAAAATTAGGCCCGCGCAAGCGAATAGCGCTGATAGCCCACGATCATAAAAAATTGGATATGATTGATTGGGTGAATTACAATAAAGTAACGCTTGCCAAACACGAGTTGTTTGCAACCGGCACTACCGGCAAACTGATTGAAGAAGCCTTGGATAGGCCCGTACACAAATTTTTGAGCGGCCCCTTGGGAGGCGATCAACAGATTGGCAGTAAAATAGCCACCGGCGAAATAGATATCATGATCTTTTTTTGGGATCCGATGGAAGCGCAACCACATGATACGGATGTAAAAGCCTTACTAAGATTGTGTGTGGTTTACAACATACCTATGGCCTGCGATAGGGCTACGGCAGATTTTATCATTACTTCGCCCTTCATGAGTGAGGCCTACGAAGCTGCTATACCGGATTATGCCAATTATTTAAAACGTCCTATTAAGGCCGAAGAGAACCCGCCCGCTACGCACTAAATTGATTACGATTGTACAGAGTGGATATGATAGAGCAGCCACAAATAGCTAGGATTGATTGCTTTTTGTGGCTGCTCTATTTATAATAAATGAGGTACAATTGTTCACATTTTGCGTTAGGGACTGAAGCGGTTACCCCACAGCCGACATCCTGAAAGGTGGCGGCGAGGAGTAAAAGCGAAAGGCCCGACCCGAAGGGGAACGCCCAATTCCTTATTAGCTTCAGTGACAGAATTGGCTAAAACTCTACCTCTAAATGTAGGTTGTTTTTTAAGTCTAACAATAGCGGATATTGCTTGGCCAAATGTTCAAAACGCTCTTTGCTATTGAGTTTCATGTGTAGGGGAATGTCTTCTTTTTGTCCTTCTACCATGATGAAGGAAAAACTGATAGCGCGGTTGTTGTATGCTTTTTGAAGCAAGTCGATGAGTATGATTTTTTCTTGTTCTATAAACCGTTGTTGCAGGGTGCTATCTACCGTAACTGTAAATGCCACATCATTTACCAAATTGATTTCGGCGAGTTCGAATGCTTTGCTTTGCGATATTTTTTGTTCTTGCTTCAGTTTAGCTACAAAGTCGTCCCAATGTTGTTTTAACGACACTTCATCAAGTGATTGAGCTTCTTTTACTGCTTCAATATTGTATTTATCTCCATATTTATCGCGCAGCATATCCAACATGCTTTTTTTCCCGTCGTTTGCTGAGCTCACTTGGGGCATGCGTACGGGCGGAGGTGCCTGGGCAATTGCGGTATTGGGCATGGCATCGTACACTTGCGGCGGAGGCATGGTATTGGTGTCCGCAGAAGTTTTTGGCGGGGGTGGGGCTACTTGCGGGGGTGGTACCGGCGTGGCTACACTTGCCGCAGGCGGCTGTTGAATAAACAATGCTGCTTTTGGTGCTTGTGCAGGTGCGGCTGTTTTGATTTGCTGCACCGACGGAACAGGCTTTATTTTAATGGCCGAAGCGCTATCAATTCGTTTTTTTTTTACTAGACTTCCGTCCTGAACCGATAATTCGATGGCTTGCTGTAAAAAATTGAGTTTGATAATCAACAGCTCCACATGCAGGCGTTTGTTGCGCGCCATTTTGTAATTGATTTCGGCTTCGTTGAGTAAGTTTAACGCACTCACCAAATAGCCTACACTTACCTTTTGTGCGGTAGTAGTATATTTTTCCTCCATACCTGCTACCACATCTAACAATTGTGCGGCTTTGGCATCTTTGCACACGAGGATATTGCGAATAAATTCAGCAAAACCATTGAGCACCATATCGCCCTCAAACCCTTTTCGGTTAATTTCGTCGTACAACAGCAATGCTGAGGGCATGTCTTGTAGCATTAAACAATCGAGCAACCGGAAAAAATAATCGTGGTCTAAAATATTGAGGTGTTCTAACGTATTTTGATAGGTAACAAGTCCATTGGTAAAGCTGACAATTTTGTCGAGAATACTCAATGAGTCGCGCATGCAACCTTCGCTTTTTTGCGCAATCACTTGCAGGGCCGCTTTTTCGGCCTGTATGTGTTCTTTAGTGGCAATTTCTTGCAAATGTGCTACCGTATCGTTGGTAGTAATGCGCTTAAAATCAAATATTTGACATCGGCTGAGGATAGTGGGAAGTATTTTGTGTTTTTCGGTAGTGGCCAAAATAAAAATGGCGTAGCTCGGCGGCTCTTCGAGTGTTTTTAAAAAGGCATTGAAGGCACTAGCACTGAGCATGTGTACCTCATCTACAATATATACTTTGTATTTTCCGGCTTGAGGTGCAAAGCGTACTTGTTCTACTAGGCTACGGATATCGTCGACGGAGTTGTTGCTCGCCGCATCAAGTTCGTGAATATTGAGGGAGGTTCCGGCATCGAACGATACGCAGCTATTACAGGTATTGCACGCTTCGCCATCGGGTGTTTTGTTTTCGCAGTTGATGGTTTTTGCCAAAATACGGGCACAAGTGGTTTTGCCTACACCACGCGGTCCGCAAAACAAAAAGGCATGCGCCAATTGGTTGTTGCGAATAGCATTTTTCAAGGTAGTACTAATGTGCGCCTGCCCTACTACGGTATTGAAGTTTTGTGGCCTGTATTTACGTGCCGAAACAATGAATTTATCCATAACAGATTGCAAGATAACTAACCATTTTAGAAGGAGCAAGTAACGAGGTGCGGTGTGGACAATTTACTGACCTGCTACTCTTCATTACCTATGTAACGAATGCTTTTCTGTAAAGGATAGACACATTGGTAAAGCAACCAAGCTATGCACCATACAATTGCTACAATGATTTATTTGTGCAGTAAAACATTTTTATAGCCAATTATTTTTAGGTAATAAAAAAAGTATCTGCAAGTAAGCTGGATATATAAAAATTAATTACTTTCGAAAAAAAGTAACCTCCATGCATTTTTCAAAGGCGTTATTTGTGTGTATTACCTATTTTGTTTTAACGTCTCTTAACCTATCAGGGCAACCATACAGCTACAAACATTTGTCATCGAGCTATTATAGCAAACAAAAGGATTCTTTAAAAAAGAATTTGATTTGTCCGGTTTCGTATACCCAAAAAAACACACAAAAGCAATACAAGGAGTTTTGGACAGAACGTTTGGATCAAACCTGCTTGAATATTGAAAACGACAACTATTTGTATGCTCCTGCAATAAACGCCTATTTAGAAGGCATTGTACAGCAATTGTGCTTAGCCAATAAGGAGGTTATTGATAAAAAGCCACTTGTTTTGGTAGATAGAAGTTCCGTTGCAAATGCATATACGCCGGGCAACTATATTATTTGTGTGAACATGGGTATTGTAGATTTTGTAGAAACGAGAGAAGAATTGGCTTTTATTCTTGCACATGAGCTATCGCACAATATTTTAAATCATGCTGAAATCTCGATGAGCAAGAAAGCCGAATGGCTGACCTCTGAAGAATATACAAAATCGTTAAAGGAAGTGGAAAAAATGAAGTATTCCAAGCTTACGAGTTTGAAAAAAATATTCCGCGATTATACTTTCGGCAAAAGCAAACATAGCCGCTACAATGAAGGCAGCGCCGATTCGTTGGCCATTGTGTTACTGAAAAAGGCCAATATTCCCTTTCAGGCCAATTGGCTCAGGCGTTTGGACAGTACCGACAACCAATACCAAATACCTTTGAACAAACCAATTGCTGCTTACTTTTCGGAATATGGCATTACCCTCAACAATCAATTGTTTGAAAAAAAGGTAAAGGGTTTATCGGCC